>ASZJ01000118.1 GCA_000416275.1 Osedax symbiont Rs1 | reverse complement strand
TAAAAACATAATACAATATAACTTAACTTGTTGTAATTAATCATTTTATTAGAAAACCACCAAGTTAAGCGGAGTCTGGTGGTCAATCAGGACGACTTTTGACTAACTCCCCCAACCCTAATTTTGCAAACTCAACCACCGATTCATAATGCCTTTCGCGAATTAACTGTTCAATTATTACTGGGTCAATATTTAAATAATCATGCACTAATGCATTGCGCATCCCAATTATTTGCTTCCAATTAGTGTTAGCTATTTGCGAAATACCGTGCATTTCAAGTTTTTCAAATGCCTGATAAGCACTTACTGGTGCCACACCATTTATCTGTTTACACCAATGTTTGGCTACCCCAATACTCGCTTCAATCACAATCTGTAAAGTACGTTCAGCTGCTCGATACTCAAACCTATTGAGCTTACGCTCAAGAGCAATAACAGTTAAATCATTTAATTCTGCATTCAGTTCTTTAACGTGTTGCAGCATCGCCAAGGTATATGTTTTTTCCATCAATCAGCCCATGTTCCTATAATGATATTCAAAGTCTAATTCCCACTTCGACATAATAGAGCGCGAGATCCTAAATTCATGATCTGGTGATTTATTGATAAGGAGCTGACCGGTTTGCAAAACCCCCATCGACAAAGGAATAGCAGCACTCTGCATATCCAATATTGATAGTTCACCCTCAGCTAGCCGTAATTTTTCACACCATTCCAATGCCAATAACTCAGGACGTAACCTACGAGCTAATAGATCAGTGTCAACAGTTGAGAACAATATAGCCAAATCAACATCACTGTTTTCGCCACTATTACCTTTTGCATAGGATCCATATAGCCAAAGCGCATCTATTGTTAGATCCGCACTCGCGAGTTTTATAATTTGAGATTTAATCTGTTGAAAATCCAAGCAAATAACTTCCTGTAAATAAAAAATGAGTTTTGAGCTGTGAGCAACAAATTGTAACTCCTACAGCAAACTCTGTTAATACATTTATTTAACTTTCTCGCTTTTAGCTTTTAGCTTTTAGCTTCTAGCTTCTAGCTTCCTAATTTTTTCAATCACACTTTTGTGCTTCGCTTGAATTACCACAATTAGACCACTTTAGAGACTAAGTCAAATAGGTAATAACTTGTGAGCTGTGAGCTTCTAGCTTCTAGCTTCTACCCACTCCAACATATCTTGATTTTTAACACGCGCGTAGATCTCTTCAACATCAAGTTTGACATCTACTGAATCAAGTTCGATTTGATCACCTAAGAAATAATGTGAAGAGCGCCAGTCATCACTTTTCCTAAATACCTCTACATCCACAAAGTCCTGCTCTACCAATATATATTCTTCAAGTGTCGGTATATTTAAGTAAGCAATTTTTTTAACCGTCTCATCCATTTTTCGGGTAGACCTAGATAAAACTTCAAAGATAACAGAAGGCGAATCAGCAAACAAAGCCTCACCATCAAGCTCACTACAGTCTACCAATACATCAGGATAAAAATAGTTAGCCCCGGCTTTTACCTTCATATCAGCAGTAAAAGCATCGCAATTACTGATTTTTAACTGAGTGCGGATTTCTCCAAATATATTCCCAGAAATACGATTATGCGTTGCTTTAGCGCCTGACATCGCATAAATTTCACCGTCAATAAGCTCGTGGCGAACATCGCTAACCAACTCCCCTGCAAGATAATCTTCCTCGGAAATGGCATTAGATCTTGTAACAGTACTCATAAGTAAAAGCCTTTTGGGGTACGAGGTAGCGGGTTACGGAAAAGTCTATTAAAGCAAGATTTTAAAAAACTGTCTACTACTGAAAATACCGGGCCGCTTGCTACACAGAATGGACAAGAATACTGGTAAGTCCCACACCTTCAAGGCCTTAATTATTAAGGCCCTAATCTTTTGAGCCGCTCCTCTGTGCCCTCTGTGGTAAAACAATCTTTTAAGGTCTTTTTTAACCACCGAGATCACACAGACACTGCGCCGCACAGAGAAAACCTTAAAAGACTGGAAAGACCAAATACTAAGTAAGAACAACAATCAAAACCCTAAGGGCTTAGCAAGACCAACAATCAAAACCCTAAGGGCGTTTTTCCCCACAGAGTTCACAGAGGTGCTGCACTATACAGAGAAAATCTAAGAGTTAACAAGACCAAAACATGCAAACCTTAATCTTTAAAACCTCCGCACTCTCTATTTCAGCTTCAAACTTCTAGCTTCTAACTTTAAACTGACTTAAATCTCTCCTTTAAAATCAACCAAGCAAATTTAGAATTGGTCAACAAATACCGCTTCCACATTCTTCCAGGCTCCTGAACAATCCGATAAAACCATTCAAGTCCGTAGTTTTGCATCCACAACGGTGCTCGTTTTACTTTGCCTGCCACGACATCGAAAGTACCGCCAACACCCATCACAAAATCAACACCGAGTTGGTCTTGCCATTTATTAATGAAATTCTCTTTTTTTGGGGAAGTAATTGCCACAAACAACAACTTAGCACCCGAGTCACGAATTTTATTCACGACAGCTTCTTCGTCATCCCAAAAATACCCATGATGGTAGCCTGCTATAGTCAAATTTGGATTTATCTCTTTAACTTTAAGCGCTGTTTTAGCAACGATATCTTCCTCTGCTCCCAATAAAAAAACCGGAAAATCACGTTTAGCACTCATAGCCAACAAATTATGAAATAAATCGACACCAGCAACTCGTTCAGGCACATCATGGCCGCAAAAACGAGCGCCAATCACCACGCCCATGCCATCAATATTAATTAAGTCGCATGCTTTAACTGAATCAGCCAACACCGAATCTGTTTGCATATGCACCAATTTAGCGACATTAACCACCACATGTTGCAAAAATTCACCATCGAGAAGCTTTTTTTCTATATGCTGTACAGCTTCACTCATAGTACAGCTGTCCATCGGTGAGTTTAAAAATTCAATCCGTTTCATTTTTAATGCTGTCCTGTTGCGTGTAATTATTATAATAGGCGAAAGAATAATACACCCAAGCTTGAGTCCAACGAATGTAGTTAATTTTGTTGGTGAAGTATTTATGCTTTTGGTAGGCGAAGTGACCACGTTTTGGCAAATATAAAGTACTGATAGCTTTATCAATGATTTTTTTTGCCAAGGCTGTATCTTCAGGCGTACCGCCTACTCCTAACAAGGTAAATATGGCCTGCGAGACACAGTGCATATCTAGTGGATAACGATTGTTATGATAGTATTTTGCAGTGCCATCCTCTTCAAACAAATGTTGTTTGTAATACGCTAAACCATCGGTGATCGCTTGATCAAACTCATTGGTTGCCAGCGCCTTGCGCAACATATTAAGCGCCTCAAGGTTATAACCTGTATGGAAACCATCAATAAATTGATGATGATGTCTTGAACCATACACCCACGATCCATCAGTCCCTTGCTCAGTAACCGATTGGTGGGCAACTCGCTGTGCCAGTTGTTTATATTGATCATTTCCAGTAACCTTAGCGACAAAGCCGACCCATGCAGCGCCCCATAAACTAGCATTATGAACAAAGGCTGTTTCACCGGGAATATAGGCAAAAAACTGCCGATCATCATGCTCTGTGTATAAAGTGTTCACAATAAAATTAGCGGCATCAAGTGCAGGCACTATAAATCGCTGCTCATCAGTCACCTTACCTAAGGCATAAAGCGCTTGTGCCACATAAATAGTGGTAATGATATTTGGCTTGCCTTTAGGCACAAAAAAAGCACGCGCATTCCAATCAAAATGATATCCCCAGCAAGCATGCTGCCATAGGCTAATATCACTTTGTTGGGTCAACAGCCAGTCAGCCAACTCAATGGCTTGCTCTAAATATGAGTTTTCACCTGTGCGCTGATAATCCTCAAGCAGACCTAAAACAAATAGGCCTATGCCTTTTGGGTTACGCATTGCAGGAACCCCTATCAACGGGCGAATATTGATTATCGAACGTTTATTTAACTGAATCCAGATTAGTCCTAACAGCCCCTTCTTAATTGATGATCGCGATTTAAAAAAGTAGCTGTTAAGCCCATCAAATGGATCATAACCAATAAATTTATTTTTAATACTACTATTTAATATTTCTTCTTTTATTTCACAGTAGTTTAAAGCTATATCATCCATCCAACAAACCTTCCTAGAACTATCCTAAATCATTGACTTCACTGCACAACTAGCGCGAGCTATTAATTCTACAGCGGTTAAAAAATGCCCGCTGGACCTATGGGTGCAGTTAATATTTTTTAATTCCACTGCAAAACCAATATATTACACTCTGTATTCACTTTTAAGTCACGGATTCAGGCTATGTAACAATGTTTCCTATTCATCAATAATTATAGATGAATAAAGGGCTTCCAAATTATAAGCTGAGCCTGACAAATCAACATTCTGGAGCTTTATAATTTGCTCAGACCTTAATGTACTTAAATTACCCGTGGAATTGATTTCAATATACGTATCTGACTCACTTGAATATATATTCAAGTACATATCAAGGTTATCAGCATTCTCGCCTACCAATAAGTCTTTCAAATTAATCAAGTCATGGCCTAGCCTAAAGTCAGCAATTACGTCTACATCAGGATTTCCTACATCTCCTTTATCACTTTCCCGCCAAGAAAAAGTATTGACTTCAAGTAAATCTATTGCACCTTCAATACTCCTTCCAAACATTATATCGTCATTGGCACCGCCTATGATCAAATCATTACCACTACCACCAATTAAAGTATCATTTCCAGCATTACCTTCTAAAACATCATTTCCAGATTTACCTAAAAGCAAGTCATCCCCAGCCTTTCCAATTAACAAGTCTGGATTAGACTCACCAATTAAAACATCGTTATTCATAGAACCTGATTGCAGATGTAAAGCATTTTCAGATATATATTCTTGCCCCCAAACAGTTCCATCCGCAAATTCAATACTATTGATTGCTGAATGACTATCGGCTACATGGTTTAAAATTCGCAATGATTCGCCCGTGCTGGAAAGCATTACTAAATCGCGGCCCTCTACTATTAACTGCACGTCGGCTGGCACTATACCAACCACCTTAACGATATCATTACCATCATGTCCAGCTTCCCAGTTTTGAACTGTATCACTGCCTGAATTAAGACCCCATATATAGGTGTCATCACCATCAAGACCAATCAATAGGTCATCGCCGCCCTTACCATCCAGTATATCTCGGGTATCCGAACCGACTAGCGTTTCATCCGCAGCGGTACCGTCAATTGACACTGTCACTAGCTCGCGAATATCGGCCTTAGTTAAAACCGTACCATCACTAAAACGAACTTCATCTATAAATGAATTCGCGTTAGTTAAATGATGTAATACAGTGAGGGTATTTCCAGAGGGCGAGGTCAATATTAAATCTTTACCATCACTGGTGAAGGTAATATCTGATGCCGTTAAACCTATAATTTTTATAACATCAAAACCGCTGTTACTCACCTCCCAGTTATTAATTGTGTCATTACCTGAATTAAGACCCCATACA
>ASZJ01000117.1 GCA_000416275.1 Osedax symbiont Rs1 | reverse complement strand
CCTGAATTAAGACCCCATACATAGGTGTCATCACCATCAAGACCAATCAATAGGTCATCGCCGCCCTTACCATCCAGTATATCTCGGGTATCCGAACCGACTAGCGTTTCATCCGCAGCGGTACCGTCAATTGACACTGTCACTAGCTCGCGAATATCGGCCTTAGTTAAAACCGTACCATCACTAAAACGAACTTCATCTATGAACGAATTCTCGTTTGTTAAGTGATGTAATACGGTGAGAGTATTTCCAGAGGGCGAGGTCAATATTAAATCTTTACCAACACTTGTGAAGGTAATATCTGATGCCGTTAAACCTATAATTTCTATAACATCAAAACCGCTATTGCCCGCTTCC
>ASZJ01000116.1 GCA_000416275.1 Osedax symbiont Rs1 | reverse complement strand
TGTACCATCACTAAAACGAACTTCATCTATAAATGAATTCGCGTTAGTTAAATGATGCAATACAGTGAGGGTATTTCCAGAGGGCGAGGTCAGTATTAAATCCCTACCATCACTGGTAAAGGTAATATCTGATGCAGTTAAACCTATGATTTCTATAACATCAAAACCGCTATTGCCCGCTTCCCAGTTATTAATCGTGTCATTACCGGAACTGCTGCCCCAACGGTATATATCATCGCCATTATTGCCAGCAAAGTAGTCAGACTGATTATCTACCCCTTCGAATGTTTGCGTACTATTATCACCATACCAATGACCTGTCAGCTCAAAATACTGCATATGAAAAGGGTTGCCAACCAAAGGAGTATCTTTAATCGTTAAAGTATCCCCTGTAGGCGAAGTAAACACCAAGGCACCATTGACATGTGAATAACTACCMYTTSRAATGTTTGCGCGCTATTATCACCAAACCACTGACCTGTCAGTTCAAAATATTGAATATGAAAAGGGTTTCCAACAAATGGAACATTTTCAATAGTTAAAACATCTCCATCAGGTGAAGTAAACAATAAATCACCGTTTACATAAGAGTAAGAGACCTCATCTGGTCTCAAGCCTGAGATATGCAAAGCCATACTAGAAAAAGGGTTCCCAGCTGTATTTGTAAGCGTCAAATTACCTTGACCACGCCCCCACTGAGTTGTTACAAGTACACTATTTACAATTGTCATAAAAAATCATCCTTATATTATTTATTAAACTAGTAACAAAACAATGAAGCCTTAACCCTACGAATATGAAGTATAAGTTAGAATTCGCACTAATTTTTTATTTTTAAAGTCAAAACATACTCTATAGTATCCAATTAATTTAATAGTGAATATAAAAAAATAACAATTTCAATTTTAATTTTAATACAGAACATGTCGTCAATTAAAGTTTGCTGGTCAACTCCAACCGGACACTTTCTTTAGAGAGCTTTCGTAGCTAACTGGTGTTTTATCGCCGTTAGCTAAGTGTAGTCTTTCCAGATTGTAATACTTCATGTAGGCCGCGACATTTTTTTTAAAATGTGCACGGGTCGGTTGAGGTATTTTGTAAGCGACCTTAAATCAGCATAATCTCAAACACCAATGATTCTTACACGCTCCTCCTAATTATTTACAAAATAGGAGAGCAGTATGGATTCCATTTCAGAAATCCCTTCAAAAACGGTTAGCTGGCAACAACACATCAATATCTGGAACAATTCTGGCTTGTCGGGTCCCAAATTCTGTCATGCCAATAACTTTATTTATCAGCAGTATTAGCAATGCACTCGTTGAGAATACCAATTAGACCTTTTACGATAGACCGCAAAGCTTGGCCATTTGCCGATACAGCGCAAGGCGCGCGAGCTAGTGCTTGTTACTCCTTGATTGAGACAGCAAAGGCCAATAATAGAAATCCTTATACTTATATTCTCGATGTACTTGAGCATATATCTGAGGCGAACACACCTGAAAAACTGGATGGACTACCACTTTGAAATACCGTCTTGGAAAAAATCAAAAAACTAATCAATTCGCTGGGGCTATACGCCGATTTAGTGCCGCTTACTTGATAGAGTAACGCAACAAAGGGTTAAACAATGAAAATGCTAAATCGAAGATAAAAATCAGCGGATAAAATTAGTAGGTCACTAAGAGTCTGTCTAAAGCACAACAAATTTAGAACTCGACATTCAGAATTGATCGTCCGAGTAAATATCAAAGAGCCTGGGTTCGCTACTCAATTAGAACCGTACTAAGTAAGCATTAAATTCTTCGAAATAAATTTTTACTGTTGACAAGGGGGAGTCCACATAAGTGACTTCACTGCATAGCGCAAGCTCGTGATTCTACAGCGGATATAAAAATATTCACTGAACCTACGGGTGCAGCTAAGGTTTTTCAACTCCACTGTAAAACCAATATCTTACACTCTGAATTCATTTTAAAATCACGGATTCAGGTTAAAATGAATAGCCAACTCTAAAGATTATAAATATCTATCATTTTACGCGCTCGAACATCCCAATTATATTTAAACAGAGCTCGATCACGAGCTTCACGACTTGCTTTTTTCAATAAATCAGGTTTTTCAATATAATTTATAATTGCATCCTTGAATCCTTCAATTAGTGATTCAGGGGTTTGAGCGTCAACTAATACACCACAACTATTATTAACACTTTCAGAAGGACCGCCAATATTTGCAGCTATGACAGGTAAACCTTTAGATAAAGCCTCAACAACGACAGTTCCTCCAGCCTCCGCTAAGCTTGGGAAACAGAAAACATGGGCCTTATCATAAATATAATTAACTTCCTTTTTGGTAACATAACCGTTGAATGTTACACACTTTGACAACCCATTCTCTTCAACGAATCTATAACATTTTCTCTCATAGTCTGTTTCACCACGATCACCAGCTATACTCAAACTAACTAACGGTTTTACACTTACAGGAAGGATTGCCAGCGCCTTTAAGAGGTAGATTAATCCTTTATAGGGTACAACTCGACCAACATAAACTAAGTTAAGAAACCCATCTGTGATCTCTCTTAGTTTGAAATCAAAAAGATCAACGTCAACCCCGACATCTAAAAACGGTATGAATTTTGAATGAAATTGAGAAGGTAGTATTCCTTGCATATAATCACCTGCAACTAAAATAAAATCTGCAGACTCATAAGTTTTTAATAATTTTTTATCGTATTTTAAGCGAAACGAATCAATATTTCTTGCTTTTATAAAAAATTCTTCACTGCCTTCTATTTCACTTCTGAATTTTTTTGGAACCCTTAAACCACCGGCAACAGGCCCTAAAATAAAACAGTTTGCATACTCCCCTAATGAAACAGGATAACGGGGCGCAACAGGAGATACATGGTGGAATACATCATAGTTTTTTATTAATACTTTTAATTGATTAACACTTTTTCGGTTAAACTCAAAATAATCAAATTTAATTGCTGAATTCAACCTATTTAAAAAACGGTTATTGAATTCAAATCGTTTTGATGGCGTATAAATCCCATCTCCACTTATTGACTCCCCAGTGACGAGATCAACGCTTATGTACTTTGATAATGATTGCTTCCATTTAGCAGCCAAATAAGCTTCTGATACACCATTAATATCGAATTGAAAAGCATTTAACAAAACTCTTTTTTTCATAATAAAGCCTTCCGCCAAATATTGGAAAATGAATTATTCATAGCTGTTAACGAATAGCTAAGTGAGGATTCAAAACTTCTTTCAGACATTTCCGGATAAGAACTTCTACTCAATAAAACAACCTTTAAACATTTAATAATACAGGCAGAGGTAGGTAAATCGATAATAAAACCATTTACTCCATTTTCAACCACACTTGTAATAGCCCCAACATCAGTAGCTAAAACAGGAACACTGTACGATAAAGACTCTAATATCGAATAAGGGAATGCCTCTTCATAGGATGGAAGAATGAAGTAATCAGAACTATGATAAGCGGAAATTTTTACTTCATTCTCTATATGTCCCAAAAACGTGATATATTTTGATAGTTTATAATCAATTACCATTCTTTCAACATTTTGTCTATCCGGTCCATCACCAGCAATAGTTAAATGAAATTTTACAGGTTTATCTACAAAATATTTAAGTGAACTAATCAATTCATAAATTCCTTTCTTAGAATCTATTCTACCTAGGAACAATAAATTGATATGTTTTGTTACTAGTTTTTTCTTAAAAAAAGCTGGCTCATAAGGTAAAAAATTAGGAATTAATAAAGGCTCTATGCCGAATACGCCCTCGAATTGTGATTGTTGAATCGGTGTGAGTACTAGTATTTCCCGTGCCGTAAAAAAAATATTTGATACGAAAAACTTGAAGACTTGCGAATTTACTAGCGTTACATTACCCAATTTACCCCCATGAAATTGAAAGACGAACGGAACTCTTCTAATTTTAAGAACTAACGCTATTAAACAATCTCTTAAAAAACTACGATTATCAAATGTGGAATTTATATGAACTAGGTCATAAAGTTTACAAGTATTAAAAATTTTGTATAAAACAATCAAGAACCTGTAACATTTACTAAATAAAGACTCTTGGTTAAAAAGTCCTAATGAAGATTGAAAATCGGTCACGTCCCAACAATTGGAACATGAAAAAGCTTGAAGTAAATATTTAATATGAGTTATTTGTCCTCCGCATATTTCATTATTATTAATTGTAGGACCTAATATCAGAATTTTTTTCATTAGGTAATCTCAGACAAATACGAAGTTAAATCTAAACATAATTTCGAATATGAACGCTCTTGCTTTGCTATATTAATCACATCATTTCCAACAACAGTATTATTTAAGATTGTTTCTATAATTTTATCTGAAAAATCATGAATATTATTATTTACGATCATCTCACTAACTCCAAGCTTTTGGGCTAAATGAACTTGATCAGGAATATCGCTTGCCACAACAGGTACTTTCAGAGCTATTGACTCAATAAACTTTGTTGGAGAGCTGACATCAAAAAATTTATTCCTAGGTATATAAGAAATAGAAAGTGAACTAGTACTAAATAACTCCCAAGCTTTCTGCCTGGTTAGGTGTCCTGTTAAAGTCACTTTTAATTCCAATTTTTTTCTTTTTATATTTTCTAAAATATCCTTTTCCGAAGATGAATTCACGCTCCCGCCGATCAAAAGCAACTTACAGTTAGGTTGTTTTTTAATAACTTCTTCGAAAACCTCTATTACAAAATTAATATTCCGACTGTAGTCAACTGACCCCATGTATGTAATAATTATATCTTTGCTTTTCTCAGGATTTACTGACTTTAAAAAACGATCTATAGCCTTAAAATTTACTCCCATTGGTAATGCTAGTATATTGTGTTTAATATTGAAATTTTCTTTTATTAGCGCTTTCATTCCCTCACTTTGTACAATGAAATTATTTGGACTTAATTGAAGTTTTTTTTCCAACCAAATTGAAATTTTTGCTAACAGCATCCTTTTTCTACATTCTTTCTCTATGGCATCATTTAGTTGCATCTCACCATTTAGAAAAGACATCCAATAACAGAATTTGTATTTAAATATTTTAGATAATAAAAACACAAAGTAACCAGACAAAGGATCATCCCTTACTACTGCCACATTGTCACTGTGCTTAATTAAATAAAAAATGAATTTAATTAAAACAACTATCTGCACAAATCTATTGAGTACATTATACTGTCCTTTTTTATCAAAACAATTAGTCAATTTATAGCAAACATTATTATTAATGTTTTTCCTATCACCATATCTGCGAGAAAAAAACGTAACATTGCATTGTGATGCTAATTCTTTTTCTATGAGGGTCGCAACATCCTCACGATAGCTGGGATATTCTTCTCTAGATAAAAAACAAATATTCACTGCACCCTCCTAAAAAGTATGGAGTTGTTAAATAATATAAAACCTATAAGCAGTAATGCTTGCGCTGCTGAGCTAGAATGAAAGACATTCGAATACACAGGGTACACCAATAAGCAGAGGGCAATAAATCTAGAACCAGCTGCTAAAATTTGTAAATCGTCTGATGTTTCGCGTATATTAAAAAATGAAGAAAAGATAAAACGCATTAGAAAAAAAACACAAAGCAATACCCCGACAAGACCAACATCCCATAAATATATCGTTAGTTGATTACTAGCAAAGTTTATGTATGTACCGTATGAAACTGCTTCAGTGATATGATTGTTAGAATACTTCGAAGATGTTAGCCCGTGCCCTAATAGAGTATTAGCATTATCTCCCGCATAGTAAACGTCACTAATCCAAAGCCTAACGGCATCAATACGACCAACTTCACCTGTTTCAAAATTTATGACCTCAGTATCAAGGTAATCATCAGCTAATTTTGTTAAGTATTGATTGGTTGTTAATCCCGAGTCTTCACCACTAAATGACTTATTCTGATAGGATAAAACCCCTCCGAATAATGTTAATAGTAAAATAATCAGAGAAGAAGTGATAAATTTAACATTAAATAAATCGGTAGCTTTTGATACTGAAATTAAAACAAACACTGCCAATAAAGCTAAAACTTTCGCCTCGGCGATAGCAACGGTAATAAGTATTGTAACGATGGTAATAAAATCTAATCGATTAAAACCTGAAAGTCTAAGCTTTTTTAGAATCATTGTTAGAACAAGAAACTGGAATGCAACAAAAGTTGGACTATTTCCTCCACCACCTTCAGGATTAAAGCCAAAAGTTCCTGAAATCACATCCCAATCAAGCTCTCGAGCTGTGATGTTTGAACGTGCAGTAAAATAGTACTGCCAAAGGACAAATGGAAATTGAATTATAGCTATTGCTCTAAATTGAATATATATGGATCTTTCAGAGATATTTTTAAATAGACAGCTAGATAAAATAAAAAATGACAAACTTGGAATTATATAATCTTTGACTGCAATGATTTTTAATTCAAGACCTTCTGTAAAAAAAACACTTGAACACACTATATATATAGGAAATAAAAAGAAAGATAAATGCCTTTTTTTAAATCTATAATTTCCCACAAAAACCAAATAGCTACTATATAATATCAAAGACACCGAACCTAACCAATATATTTGACTAATAGCAAGATGACTACCAACAACTCCAATCAAAACAAAGTTAATGAAAAAAAACAAGCCTGTTGCTTTGTAACCTCGTGAAAGGCCAACCAAATCGTTTATATATGTTTTTATCATTTATGACACTCAGATTTTAATATAGAATAACAAATAATAAACGACACTATAGTTGTAGATAAATATACCATAGAATATATAAACACCGCTAATAAGAACGACAACTTCGCACCTAATAAAAAAGAAATTGTTAATAAGATACTACTGAATATTTGCATATAAAAATCTAATTTTTGTTTCTCAAATACTAGAAAAATTTGGGTTATTGGTGCAAACAATAACAATCCAATTAAATATGGAAATACCGCTAATAAATATGACTTCAAACCTAACCATTCATTTCCAAAAAAATAGACAATGACGGTTTCAGGTAAAATTAATAAGGCAATAAAAAAAAACACCAGTAGTATTGAATTGATTTTCATAAATGAAAGATACTTTTCAATTGCATATTTTGGGCTGTCAAATGCATATTTTTTTATTATATCTGATAAAGAAACAACTACGATGTTTGCTGGTGATATAATCAATTTAAAAGCTAAGGCATAAAATGCTATTTCGATTGTACTAATGTTTTCCAAAAAACCAGATAATAATATAATCATTCCTAATGAGTAACGATTTAATAAGTGTGCTGGTGTCAAATAGAGTATGGTATTTTTAGCTCTAATAAGTATAGTCAACATTAACACTAATTTTTTCCTCATAAAATAAAAAGCAGTGCACTGCTTAGAAATTTCAGCATAGCAACATATTAGTACCGACAAATAATGCGATAAAAGAAATGAGATCAACAATAACTGCAGGTCAAGACCAAAAGCAAAGTAAAGTAACAGTACACTGCTTAATAAGAAAACAGCCCTAAATATTCTCATTGCTGAATTTTTAGTAAAAAGCCCATTTTTCACATGAAACTGGATGAAATAGTCAAATGAAAACACTGAAAACATGCTCGCCAACAATAAAGATACGGTTAAAACATCCCAATCTGAAAATTGTAACAAAAGTAAAGCTGCTAACATACCAAGTGATATAACTAATATACAAGCAACGGGGTAATGATACTTATTAGATGATTTTTTTTGGGAAAAAACAGAATATTCAATTTTCAGAGTACAGAGCACACCCAGTATGGCCAGAATAGCCAAGAAATAATTGAATTCTCCGAACGCTTTTGGGCCTGAGACAACAGCTATAAGCGGCATAGAAACAACGGAAATACTTTGAGCAATCAATACCCCTAAACCAGTAATTAAAAAAGGTGAATCTAATATTTTTTTAACAAGCTTTTTACTTACCATCATAATTTTTTGCATAACTATCTCTTTTCAACCCATAGTTGCTATTTTCCTTCAAGAAATATGCTTTTTTGAGGCTTGGATAAACTCATCAAAATTTTTATAAATAGGTTTTTGATTTTTCTTATATTGGTCATACATATGACCCAATTGTTTTTTAACTGGCAAACCCATTGGTAATTCCTGAGCGTTTAAAAACAATGGAAACTCTTCCCAAAAATCATTTACAACTGCTTCTCTGTCATATCTAGTTGAAATACTTTTAGCATAATACAGTGCTTCTGATACGCATTCTTCTTTCCTCTTTATATAATAGTCATCTATAGAACAAATGATCTTTGCAGGATTTCCTGCTATAACATTACCCGGGGGAAAGCTCTTTGTTATTAAAGAACCACTTCCTATTATCGAATTATCACCTATTTCAACGCCTTTCAAAATAGTGACATTAAAGCCAATAAATACATTACTTCCTATTTTGACCCGTCCAGATGATGGGATTATTTCCCCATATATATTTCGTAAAACTATCCAGTCATATCCATGAGTAAGAAGGGTTAGGCCATTAGTTATCTCAACATCTGAGCCGATTTCCACTAATGAAGGCCTAGTAAGATCTATTACCAAATTTTTTCGCTGATGAAAAGTTACCCTTTCACCAACTTTAACTCCATTGTTTCTTAAATATCTCACCATTCTATCAGAAGATGAGCTAGCCCAATAACGCTTCAGTTTTGAAATTAATTTTTTAATCATACGATTCCACGTGTATCGATAACTACTTTAGCTGCCAATTGCGTTCTATCTGCTGCTTTAAACTCTTTGTGATCAACTAACACCACTATCACATTGGCTACATCCAGTGCTGATTCTAATATGACTTGTTCTACACCAGCCTGTATTAAACTCTCTGGTATTACTTGAACATTTGGCTCAACAGCCAAAATTTTACCTATATTAAGCACAGCTAACTCTTTGACAATTTGCAGAGCTGGACTTTCACGCAAGTCATCAATATCAGCCTTAAATGCTAAACCAAGACAGGCAATCACTGGCCGTTTAAATTGATCAGCGGCTTTTATAATTTGATCGATCACATAATAGGGTTTAGCATCATTAGTTAAACGCGCTTGGCGAATTATATTGGCTTCTTCAGGACAGCTATCGACAATAAACCAAGGATCAACCGCTATACAGTGGCCGCCAACCCCAGGACCAGGATTTAAAATATTAACGCGTGGGTGACGATTAGCTAATTTTACCAACTCCCAAACATTGATCTTTAACTTGTCACATATCACTGATAACTCATTGGCAAAGGCGATGTTAACATCACGAAATGAATTCTCAGTCAACTTTGCCATTTCAGCGGTACGAGCATTGGTTATAATGCAATCGCCACGGACAAAAGTTTTGTACAGTTCGACAGCTCGTTCACTACAAGCATTTGACATACCACCAATCACCCGATCGTTGGAGACTAATTCTTGCAATACATAACCCGGCAATACCCGCTCTGGGCAGTGGGCAACTTTGATATCTGCACTATCGCCTTTTTGCTGTGGGAAGCTCAGATCAGGACGGGCAGCAGCTAACCAAGCGGCTAGTTTTTCCGTGGTACCTACCGGTGAGGTAGACTCTAGTATTACGATATTACCTTTCTCTAATACTGGTGCTATCGCTGTAGCGGCGGCTTCAATGTAGGAAAGATTTGGTTTGTGACTGCCATCATCTGATGCATAGAAAGGCGTTGGTACAGCAATCATAAACACTTCAGCAGCTTCAGGTATAGTAGTCGCTTTTAAATTTCCGGTTGAAACCACGCTGCGCACCACAATATCAAGATCGGGTTCGACAATATGAATTTTACCGGCATTAATCGTATCTACCGCTGTTTGATTAATGTCGACACCAATAACTTGCATTCCGCGAGAAGCTAATACTGCGGCTGTTGGTAAGCCTATATAACCTAAACCAATAACTGATACTTTTTTAAAGCTCATTTTAATCCTTTAAATTCTGTTCTATAGTACAGCTATTGCTGTAATTAGTGTTTTGTTGGCTAGGAATAGAGTTAACTAAATTGTTGCTTAATTCTATTCACTATTCGCTGACAAGCTTCGCCATCCCCATAGGGGTTGTGCGCACGGCTCATGCTGTTGTATTCAACTTCGTCTGTTAACAATCGCTCAACGGCGTCTATGATCGCCTGCTTATCAGTGCCGACCAATTTAACGGTTCCTGCATCGACAGCTTCTGGACGTTCGGTAGTATCACGCATCACTAATACAGGCTTACCTAAACTAGGTGCCTCTTCTTGAATGCCACCAGAGTCAGTTAATATAATATGAGCTTGATTCATTAAGTAAACAAAAGGTAGATAGTCTTGTGGCTCAATCAAATGAACGTTGTTCACATGCTTTAATATTCTATTGACTGGTTCACGCACATTAGGGTTGAGATGTACCGGATAGAGGACTTGCACGTCCTGATGCTTGCTGGCAATTTCTACCAGTGCTTCACAAATCCGTTCAAAACCGCCGCCAAAACTTTCGCGTCTATGCCCCGTGACTAAAATCAATTTTTTACTGGCATCCAACATCGGGAACAATGATTTTAGGCTTGCATTCAAATTTGGATCACTGGCTAGTTTTTGTTTGATCATAAACAAGGCATCAATCACCGTATTGCCAGTCACTTCTAGCTGTGCTTTATCTACCCCCTCAGCCAACAAATTATCTTTCGATACTTGAGTTGGCGCAAAGTGCAGTTGAGCGATGGCAGCTGTCAATTTACGATTACCTTCTTCCGGCCAAGGCGAGTATAAATTACCGGTTCTTAACCCAGCCTCAACATGCCCTACCGGTATTTGTTGATAGTAGGCAGCTAAACTAGAGGCAAAAGTTGTTGCCGTATCACCATGTACCAAAACAACATCTGGTTTAAACTCTTCTAATACAGGTTTTAGACCTAACAAGATATTAGTAGTCACTTGCTCCAGGGACTGCCCCGGCTTCATTATATCCAGATCAAAGTCAGGAACGATTTCAAAAAGCTGTAAAACTTGATCAAGCATTTCGCGATGCTGTGCCGTAACACATACCTTACTCTCAATACCTACCGCTTCTGCCAGTTTATGCACTAATGGCGCCATTTTTATTGCTTCTGGACGCGTACCAAAAACGGTCAAAACCTTAATCATATTCATCCTTAATTTATAGAGTTTCGAGTTTAATTTTTTCAACTTTGAACTTTGAACTTTGAACTTTTAACTTCCTGATTAGCCCTGT
>ASZJ01000115.1 GCA_000416275.1 Osedax symbiont Rs1 | reverse complement strand
TATGTGACTTGGCCATAATCTAAACCATTATTAAATCATAGAAACATATTACAACTTTTTAACTTGTTGAAATTAAATACTTTGTTAGATAGTCGCCAAGTTGAGCGGAGTATGATGGTCAATCAGGTWGAACTTTTAGCTTTTAGCTTCAAACTTCTCACTTTCCCTACTATTTTTCTTCGCCGCTTCAATCGCCAAAAAACTATGCAACTTACTATGGAACTCTTCGCCCAAGACACTACATTTAAGTGCGTATTCAATATTGGCCATCATATAGCCCACTTTAGAGCCACAGTCATGGGATTTACCTTTTAGATGATAAGCTTCTAAATCACCAAGCTTATGCAGCGCATCTGTCAGTTGGATTTCACCACCAGCTCCCGGCATGGTTGTTTCCAAGAGAGGCCAGATATCTGCGGATAATACATACCTGCCAGTAATCGCTAGATTACTAGGCGCCTCGTCAACTGCTGGTTTTTCCACCATATTGACAATTTTACAGCTGTCACCAGGTAACATTTTTTTACCTGCAACATCAACCACACCGTATTGATTGACTTGCTCTTGTGGCACCGGCTCTACCATGATTTGACTGTGCTGAGTTTTTTCAAAGCGCTTAATCATCTGCGCTAAATTATCTTTTTCTAAATCACAATTGTATTTATCAACTAAGACATCGGGTAGTAATACCACAAAAGGGTTATCGCCAATGATCGGCTTGGCGGTTAATACTGCATGCCCTAAACCTAAAGGTTCGGATTGACGGACTGAAATAACCGTGACCCCTTTAGGTACAATAGAGCGGACTTCTTCAAGCAAACTTCGCTTAACCCGTTTCTCTAAACGCGCTTCAAGCTCAAAGCTTTTATCGAAGTGATTTTCAATCGCATTTTTACTCGAGTGCGTGACTAAAACAATCTCTTTAATCCCCGCAGCGACCGCTTCATTGACTACATATTGGATTAGTGGCTTATCAACAATCGGCAACATCTCTTTCGGAATCGCCTTAGTGGCAGGTAACATTCTTGTCCCTAAACCAGCGACAGGTAAAACTGCTTTCTTAATTTGCACTTCAAAACTCCTTTTAAATACTTTTAAATACTTTTAAATTTTTAACCACCGAGAGAACTGAGACTCGATGGTAAAACCAATCTTTTAAGAACCCTTTTTCATCACAGTCGTCACAGAGAAAACCTAATACTTAGCAAGACAACAATCCTTTTAAGGGCCATTTTTCACCACAGAGGTCACAGAGGCGCTTCGCTGCACAGAGAAAAGATTAGAGACTTAACAAAACCCAACCCCTAATACTTAGTAAGACCGATACAACCAAAGTCTTAAGCTTATAAATCCCTGTTCTGTGTGCCCCGAGCTCTCCGCGGTTAAACCACCCTTATTAAGGGCCTTTTTCACCACAGAGGTCACAGAGGCGCTTCGCTGCACAGAGAAAACACTAATGACTTAACAAGATAAAAACCCTAAATTTACAAAGGCAATAATCTTCTAGGTCTTAATCTTTAAATCTCTCCTCTGTGCCCTCTGTGGTAAACCAATCTTTTAAAGTCTTTTTCTACCAAAGAGGAAAGATTAAAACCTAAAAAAACAAAAAACTAATAGTTAGTAAGACAACAATCTTCTAAGTCTTAATCTTTTAAATCCCTGTTCTGTGTCCCCCGAGCCCTCCGCGGTTAAACCAACCTTATTAAGGGCCTTTTTCACCACAGAGGTCACAGAGGCGCTTCGCTGCACAGAG
>ASZJ01000114.1 GCA_000416275.1 Osedax symbiont Rs1 | reverse complement strand
GGTTTTATAACTTGAATAAACTTACTTTACACTTAGCACACAGCTAGCAACAGCTGGACCCACCCGCTGCCACCGATCAAGCTTGTTTTTCATCGAGTGAGCTGAGCATCCGCATCCAACTGATGCTGCTAGCTCAATTCAGCTCATCGCTCTTTAGCTGAATGACTGAGCGGCGTAGGCCGCATTAAAAAAATCCTTTTCGCATTGCACTGCCTGAGTAAAAGTCGTGGTAACCGCAACTTGCTCGGCGACAGAGAGCTGATCCCAGACCTGATCAAGTTGGCTGCGCAAATAATCCACCACCCCTTGAAAGCCTGCTCCTGAGTGCAAATCTATCCATTCTGAAAACCAGAAAGGCAGACTTTGATGGTAGTTAACATAGCGCTGTGCCCACGTTAAGTAACTCCACTCGGCGACCACTAATACCGCCAACATTATTTCGTAGCGACCAGAAGTTCGTGCGCGGTGCATTAACTGCTGAAAAGCTAATGTCGGCGGGGCTGTCGGCGGATTTTTAGCCGTCTCAGACATACTGAGTGCGTCAAATGAGCGCAGAAAATAGTTATTTTCTGCGCCGGTGATTAGCGCCAAAAATTGCGCCGCAGGAACGCTGTCCGCCAAAGTAGGAGCGTGGGCGATAGCGGTCGCTAAAAGTCGTACGAAGCCATCGACAAATTTATAGTCCTGCGCTAAATACCACTGCATCTTCGCCTCAGGTAATGATCCATCTGCCAGCTCGCGACAAAAAACATGATCCGTGACTTGATCCCACTCAGCTTGGCACTGAGATCGTAAATATTCCGTTGCTAGCATATACTCTTCTCTCTATTGCCAATAATGTTCAACCTGATTCAGGCTATTACTTACGTATTGAATTCCATTTAAACAAGCTAGTCAAACGTGACAGGCGAAGGTAATAGCAGGAAAAAAAAACAGATCAACTCTATAAGTGTCTAAAATTCATATTGTTATAGAATAATACAGCTAAATTAGAAATTTTCACAGAGCCAAACTCTCGCTGAGTATGCCAGTCAGTGAATTGACTGTTACTGGGAGGGGTAATGCACAGAGAGTCATATATTTTGTACTTGGACTACAGAGCTGAGCTCCGTCTAAGAATTGTTTATCTTTCCGGCTAACTGCTGCTTTTTTCTCTGTATAACAGACAGACACAGTGCTTTTTTCAACTGTGGCTGTCTTAAGCTGGCTAATTATTTAGATTGTGAAGCCATCTTTTCTAGCGCCGGTAGCGCCGCGGTCAACGCACGTGTATAAAGTTCTACACATTCATCGGCGTCTTCCTTGGTGATGATCAACGGTGGAGCCATATTGGTGACTTCAATATAGGGAAGCGCACGGGAGATCAGCCCTACTTTGGCACATTCTGCTGCCACTACTTTGTGTGCGCCCAGCGCCGGATCGAATAGTCGACGGGTGGCTTTATCTGCAACATACTCTACGCCTAACATCGCACCTATACCGCGAACTTCACCGACATAGGGGCAGTTGGCCGTAGCTTGCTGCATTTTTTCTAGTAGGTAGGGACCGACTTCAGCCGCGTTAGCCACCAAATTTTCACGCTCAAGTATTTCAATTGCCTTCAGTGCAATAGTGGTACTCAATGGGTGTCCACCGTAAGTAAAGCCATGCATTACCGGCCCGTACTCGGCACTGGCATTTCTCAATACATCCCAAACTTTATCGGAGATCAAGCTTGCTGAAAGCGGTGCATAGGCCGAGGTCAACCCTTTGGCTAGAGTCACAAAATCGGGTTTAAGCCCATATGTTTCACTGCCGAACATCTTCCCCGTTCGACCAAAACCTGTCACTACTTCATCGACCATCAACAAGATATCGTGTGCTTCTAGAATTGGCTGCAACTTATCAAAGTATCCGATCGGTGGCACAAACATGCCCCCAGTTCCCATCACCGGCTCGGCGATGAACGCGCCGATATTATCCGCTCCCTCACTGGCAATCGCATCTTCAATTTCCTGAATCAGACGATCGGTAAACTGCTCTTCAGTCTCACCGTCTTGATGGAAACGATAATAAGAGGGGGTAGAGAGACGTATAACTTGATCAATCGGTGCATCCCAAGCTTTATGGTATGCGGGAATACCAGTTAGTGCCGTCGCTACGGTCGTTAAGCCATGGTAGGCGCCGGTACGAGACATGACCTTTTTCTTATTTGGCTTGCCGCGTAAATTATTGTACAAGCGCATCAGCTTGACGTTGGTATCGTTGGCGTCAGAACCACTGTGCCCAAAAAACACCTTTGAGATTGTCGCGCCAGGCACGCTGTCATTAAACATTGTTACCAGCTTTTCGGCGAGTAGTGTGGTTGGTTTACAACTGTGGTTGGCAAAAGTGTGGGTGTAACTTAAGTTATCGATGACCTCTTTAGCGACATCGCCAATTTCAGTGCGCCCATAACCTAAGGTCATGCACCACAAACCGGCGATTGAATCTAAGTACTCTTTACCATCACTGTCGGTAATACGCATTTTATGCGCCCGCTCGATGATCACTGGACCGGCAGTCTCTAACATCGCTATCGAGCTATTACCGTGCATATGGTACTGCTTATCGATCTCTTGTAAAGATTGCTTGGGAGTTTGTTGTTTGTTCGACATCTCTTTTATCCTTTTTATAATATTCGCTGTGATGCGAATCTTAAAACAGTCTGGTTTTAATAAATTTTGCTTCTAAATAGTCCTGAATACCTAGGCTGCCACCTTCGCGACCATAGCCTGATTGCTTAACGCCACCGAAGGGCATTTCTGCCGACGCCAACAACACTTCATTGACTCCCACCATTCCCGCCTCAATATCTTCGGCCGCCACAGTGGCTGTTTTTAAATCGTGAGTGAATAGGTAAGCCGCCAATCCCCAGGGGACACTATTGGCCTGTTCGATCACTTCTTCATAGCTGGAGAACTTAACGATGGGGGCCACTGGCGCGAAAGGTTCCTCGCGCATTATTCTGGCATCCGCTGGCACGTTGCCCAGTACGGTAGGTTCGATAAAGTAGCCCTTGGCAAATTCTGCGGCAACTTTACCGCCAGTCAGTAGCTGTGCTCCTTTACTAACTGCATCGTCGATCAGATCCAGTGCTCCGCGCAAACCACGCGCGTTGGCCATCGGCCCTAAAGTGACACCGGGTTCAGTACCCGCCCCAAGCTTGAGACTCTGCGCATACTCGACAAACGCCTCGACAAAGGCATCGTACTGACTTTCGTGCACATAAAAACGAGTCGGTGAGACACAGACCTGACCGCAGTTTCTAAACTTAGACACCGCGACAATTTTCGCAGCCTGTGCACCGTCAAAATCTTCAAAGACGATTACCGGTGCGTGACCACCGAGCTCCATTGAGACCTTTTTAATCCCCTCTGCGGCAATGCTGAGCATTTTTTTGCCCACTTGCGTAGAACCGGTCAGCGAGACTTTGCGTACTACTTCACTGCGCACTAGGTACTCTGAGATTTGGGTTGATTTTCCGGTCAGCATATTTAACACACCTGCCGGTACACCAGCATCCACACAAGCTTGGACAACACCTGCACATGAATAGGGAGTCTCGGCAGCAGGTTTAATAATAATCGAGCAACCAGCCGCCAGTGCGGCGGCAATCTTGCGCGCGGGCAATAGCGCCGGAAAATTCCAAGCGGAAAAAGCGGCAACCACCCCTACCGGCTGGTAGATCACCTGCATGCGGGTAGCGCGATTACGCGCCTCGATACTGTGACCGTAAATGCGTTGTGCCTCACCGCTGTACCAGTCAAACTGCTCAGCTGCGGCACCGACTTCTGCGCCGCTCTCAGCCAGTGGTTTTCCAGTTTCAGTTGACATCGCCAGCGCGATATCCGCGCTGCGCTCGCGCAGCAATTGTGCAGTTTTACTTAAAATCGCCGCCCGATCCCAAGGATTTGAGTGCCGCCAAGTCTTAAAAGCCTGCTCTGCTGCAGACACTGCATCTGCTAAATCTTGTTCGGTGGCGATAGCGATACTAGCAATCTTCTCTTCACTGGCAGGATTATGTACTGTTAGTTGCTCGCGCCCCTGCTGCTGTCGCCACTCTCCATTAATAAAAATACCGCTGACTTTCAACATCATATGCGCCTTAACTAAGTTATTTTGAATGGCGCAAATTATATTACCCCAGCTGCGTGCTAGCGCTACTGAAAAACTGAACCTAGGTTCTAGCGTTCAAAACTTAAAATCAGAATAGCGGTAAGTTATAAGCTGTAAGCTGTGGGTTTTAAGCTGTGAGCTGTCAGTTGGGATTTTTCAGAGGGAGCACTGCCAATTTATCGTTGGCAATGAGGATAGAATAGTACAGTGAACGATAAACCGTTACGGCTTATCGAGAATGGTTAGTCGATGTGCCTGCGATCAGGCGCTTTGAGCATCGTTTCGACGCCCGGAGGTACTTTTTAATACTTGCAAAAATTTGTCCCGAGCGGGGTTTTTGGTCTGTGCCTTACTAGTGATAGCATACACATCATTTCTGGTAAACATCACCTCTGGCATCAGCGCGCGCATGCAATTTTTGCGGATCCATAACTTCGCCAAATAACTGGGTAAAAAACCTAGATACTGACCACTTAAAATCATGGCCGCGCGCATATCTAAATTCTTCGCCGATGCGGTGATTTTGCACTGCCCCAACAATCGCTCCAATCGGGCGTCATGCAAAGTGACTATTTCAATAAATTGGTGTTCGCGCAATAACTCAATCGATATATCATCATAATCAGCTGCGAATAGAGGGTGGTTAACGCCGCAGTACAGAAACAACTCCTCATAAAAAAGTGGGTAGCTATTGAGGCTAGATGACTCTCGCGGCAGCACGCTGATGCCGAGTGCGCCCTGCCCACTGAGCACCGCTTGCTCAACTTCTCGAGGGTCTCCACTATTAATATTGATATAGACTTTAGGCTCCAAGCTGTGGAAGCGATTAATCACCTCGGCGAGATCTAATTGAAAGTCCCAGACGGCATTATCGGCAATGTACAGATCCAAACGACCGGTCAATTGTATCTGCGCGCTGTGTACTTGCTGCCGAAACTGCTCGAGATTACTCAGTAGCTCCTCGACAGAATCGTAGATAACTTGGCCCTGTTCGGTCAGTGAAAATCCGGTGCGACCGCGGTGACACAAAGTGATTCCCAAGCGCTTTTCAAGATCGGATATATCCATACTTATCGCGGACTTGCCTTTATTCAAAGCCAGTTCAGCCGCCGTCAGTCCCCCGCAGTCAACGACGGTTTTATAGGTGCGAAACTGACGCAAATCAATGTCTGAAATTTGCGGTAATAATATCATTCGTTTATTCATCCGAGAATAATAGCGCTCCTCAAAAATGAAAGCTAGCAACCTGACTAACTTGAGCGATATTTACGCTAAAATAGTTGCGCTAAGTAGTTATGCTAAAAAGGGATTTTGAGGTTTTTTTATACAAAAAGGCTGGGAGACTGACCGAGAATAGAGCAATCTACTGCAAGCGGCAATACTGTTGCGCTAACACGACTGATCGAGTAAGTGGGCTCTGCCCAGTCGACTATTTCAGACGCGCTAGCGGTGTATTGGAGACTAAGACTAGTTCTGTACTACACTCATCCGCTCACTGCGACGGCGCAGATACTCAAGCACACTGAGTAACAACAGCGAAAACATGGTCAGTAACATCGCCACGGCCAGAATCGCCGGGGTGATATTTTCTCGCAAGCCGTCGAACATCTGCATTGGCAGTGTGCGTTGCTCTGGTCCGGCCACGAAGACCGCGACCACCACTTCATCAAATGATGTGGCGAAGGCAAATAGCCCACCAGACATAATACCGGGCAAGATCAGCGGCAATACGATCTTAAATAGCACTGTCACAGGTCCCGCTCCCAAACTGGCTCCGGCACGCATCAAATTAAAATCAAAGCCCTTCAAGGTGGCATTAACGGTAATTAAGACGAAGGGAGTCCCCAACAAGGTATGACTTAAGATCAACGCCGTGTAGGTAGCCCCTATCCCCAACTGAGCAAAGAAGAAATAGAGCCCCAGTGCCGAGATAATCATTGGCACTGCCATTGGCGATATCATCAACCCGGTCACTAGCGCCTTACCCTTGAAGTCTGATGTATTCAAACCGAGTGCTGCCAGCGTACCCAAAATCATCGCGATGACGGTTGAAATGACGCCGACAATCATGCTGTTTTTGAACGATCCGATCCATACTGGAGAGGTCAAAACTTCCTCGTACCAACGCATGGAAAAACCCGAAAGCGGATAGCTTAAAAAACTGTCGGCACTAAAAGATATCGGTAGTACCGCCAGCAGCGGTAGCGACAAAAATATCAGCACGCCAATCGCCACGGTTAAATAACCTACATAAGCAATCCTATTAATCGATGGTGTATTTGCTTCAAAAGCCACGTTACTTACCTCTTATCTAAACTATTACTATTCGACAGGCGAATATAAACGACAAATAATAAACCACTAATCAGCAACAGAACGACCCCAAGAGCAGACGCCATGCCCCAATTTATTGCCTGGTTGGTATAGTAGGCAATAAAATAACTAAGCATCTGGTCATCGGCACCGCCTACTAAAGCTGGAGTGATGTAATAACCCAACGCTAGAATAAAGCACAGCAAACCACCTGCCGCTACCCCAGGCAAAGTTTGCGGAATATAAACTTTGATGAAGGCCACTACCGGATGAGCACCTAAACTGAGTGCAGCGCGCATATATACCGGCGAAATTGATTTCATGACACTGTATAAAGACAACACCATGAAAGGCAATAACAGATGGGTCATGGCTATAAACGTAGCGGAACGCTCGTACAATAATGCCAGCGGCTCACTAATCACCCCGATATCCAGCAGAATACTATTCAACACCCCATTTTTTTGCAGCAACACCATCCAGGCACTGGTGCGAACTAACAGCGATGTCCAAAACGGTAACAGCAAACCAATCATCAGCCAACCGGTCCATCTACTCGGTGCATTGGCCATTAGGTGTGCTAGGGGAAACCCCAAAATTAAGCAGAGTATGGTAACGACGAAGGCAATCCATAAGGTACGCAGCAAAATATCAATATAAATTGCCTGATACTCGGATGCCGCCACTACTTCCCCGGCATCGTTTAAGCGCAGATCGGTAGCCGCCAATAGATAATGACTAGTGATTACCGGAGAGGCGCGCTTAATTGCCTGCCAGGTATGAATTTCTCCCCAGCGTGGATCAATTTTAAGCAACTGCTTTTTCAGTACTTCTGGTGTAGCTAGTTCGATACGGGCCAATTTTCGGCCGGTGCGATTAATTAAACTGCGCATACCCGACAGTTCATAATTTAATCGCTTGGATACTTTAAAAAGTGTTTTGTCGACTCTAGATTGCTTTATTTCAATCACCAACAGCGAAAAAGTTTTAGCATCTGGGAGTGCTTTTGCCTCCCATTGTTGTAGAGCGTTCACCGTCTTCGGCCAAGTTGACTGTAGTTCAGGATTATCGACACTGCGCACCAGCAACATAATGACCGGCACGACGAAGACACTTAGAGTAAATAAAAATAAAGGCGCTACCAACGCTACCGCTTTTAGTTTTTTCAACCACTGCGAACGATCACGTGGCATTTTTGACGATTGATCTATGGACTCACTTTCGAGTTCATTATTAACAAGCTTAGAAGACATAAAAACTTCCTGTGTTCGGTGCAATATAAATATTGCACTTAGTACATTATTGAGATCCCTGCATAACTTACCCAGAGGGTATGATAGCTGCGCTCGGTAATACGGCGTTAAAAACCGGCTAAATATGCTCATTTACGCCAGTAACACCCATAAATAAGGGCACACTGTACCCAAAATGAGGGGCACACTGACTCMGCTATCTCGCCGRTTTTTGCCTKGTCTTACCTTCGCTCGCAACGTTATGCAGAGGTCTCTTATTATAATAGTCCTAAATCCGCGGCTTCAGAGTAGATGCTGAGCACCTCATGGAAGCCACTAATTCAGGATAGTGTGATGAATCGCACTGAAGCTGAGTAAACTGTGCATTAAGCACTTAAGACAATCATAAAAAACCACCGCTTTGATCTCTGGTAACAGAGTTCAAGCGGTGTAAAGATTGCCGACTACAGCTTCCGCGCTAGCTTACTACTCGCTTACACAGAGATTCTTTTTCCAAGCGGGGCCACTGCGGGCGCACCGTTTGAAATTTTCAAAATATAGTTAAAACCATAACCACATAAAAGCACGTTACACAGCTACTGCGTATTATCAGTGGAGTATCAATTCCAAGCACCACCAGCTAAAGAATAAAAATCATGTTAGTCGATAGATAATAAAGACGACACCCCGATACTAACGCAGCCAATTTTTTTACCGGCTTTTACGAATTAAAAAGTAAATTCAGTAAAATCTAAAAACCAACTTAAAGTCATTCAACTCACCGAACAAAGACAGATTTAAGCAAACATCTAAGCTTAAACCTGCCTCAGTGACGAAAGTGTGGTGCAGTTTAAAAAACCATTAACAACTGTATTAAAAAGTCATTAATATTGATTATTTGCTCTACACCAGCATTCCGTTCAGTCTATAGCTATTATTTATCGAGAGACTAGAGAGTTAAAACGCTCGTTCAGCTCGTCCTGGTAATCTACCCAGAACTCAGTTTTCTCACGTAATCCCACGACTATATTGGCATTTGAAGAAGGTAAGTCCTTGGTAATTGCAGCGGGAAGTTTGCTGATAGCAGCCTTATTTGGCACGCCGTATGGAATCAGCTTAGGGTATTCAGAAGCTGGTCCTTCAGAACTAGCGAAACCGATAAACTCAAACGCTTGAGCTTTATTTGGGCTGCCTTTGACTACTACCCAGGAATCGACGCTGTAAAGATGGCCAGGCCATACGATACCAAAGTCTAAGCCTTCTTTATTGGCATTGGTGATACGACCATTATAAGCAGAAGTCATCACTACATCGCCCGATGCTAACCACTCTGGAGGTTGAGCGCCTGCTTCCCACCACTGTACGTGGGGCTTAAGTTCTTCAAGTTTAGCAAAGGCACGATCCACTCCAGCAGGAGTTTGCAGTACTTTATAAACATCGGCAATTGCCACGCCATCCGCCATTAGAGCGAATTCTAGATTGCCCTTGGCGCCTTTGCGAAGACCACGCTTACCCGGGAATTTTTTAACATCCCAGAAATCTACCCAACTCTCAGGTCCCGCTGCCAAGGTCGCTTTATTGTAGGCGATAACATTAGACCAGATGATATGTCCCAAACCACACTCACTAACAGCGGATTCCAAGTATAGATCCTTTCCACCAACTGAGGCCCAATCCATAGGTTCGATCAATCCTTCTTCACAAGCTTGGATCAAATCCGGATCTTCAAGTAAAACCACATCCCAAGTAACCGTTTTACTGTCGACCATTGCTTTAATTTTGGCCAGGCCTCCATTATAACTATCCGCCAGTACTTCGATCTTAGTCTTAGCAGTGAATGGGTCGACCATCGTGCTTTTCTGTGCTTGTTGTGCCGCGCCACCAAAACCAACAACGGTTAGAGGTCGTGCCTGTACTGCTGTGTTAACTAGCAATGTGGTTGCAACAACTGCGAACATAGTTTTGAATTGTCTCTTCATCTATTACTCCATTTTTTTTATTTAGCGTTTTAATTTGTTAAGAAGAAAGTAACCGGCAATTTTCCGGCTGAAAGCCCACGGCAACTTGCTGTCCAGGACTGAATTCATGGTTTAAATATTCGGTGGGGACCTTAACGATAAAGTCACTGTCCTGCCCATTGTTCAAGGTTAGACACAAGTGATCGCCATGATAGATAATTTCAACCACCGAACTGGTAATTTGGTTGACATAATCAATCTCTGAATTTTGTTTAATGAAAGAAGCTTTTTCAGGGCGCACTGAAACACTGACCGTTTGACCTATCGACAAACTTTCAACACGTTTCGCCCGAATGGTATTACCCCCGGCTAAAGCAACTACATAACAGTCGTCATCAAGGCTGCTGATAGTACCTTTGAGCATATTGGTCTCGCCAATAAAAGTAGCGACGAACTTGTTTTTAGGCTGATTATAGATCACCTCGGGGCGATCTATCTGTTGAATGATGCCATCATTAAACACCGCAATCCGATCCGACATAATCAATGCTTCGTCTTGATCATGGGTAACGAAAACCATCGTCACCCCCAAATTTTCATGGATATGCTTAAGTTCGATTTGCATATCTTCGCGCAAATTTTTGTCCAGCGCTCCAAGAGGCTCATCCAGCAATACCAGTTTAGGCTCGAAAACCAACGCCCTAGCCATGGCCACGCGCTGTTGCTGCCCACCTGAAAGTTGCGCTGGATTGCGACTGGCAAAAGGACCTAAATGCACCATATCTAAGGCGCGTTTTACCTTATCGGCTATCTGATTCTTGGGGACTTTTCTAACCTGTAGAGAGAAAGCCACATTTTCTTCCACTGTCATGTGTGGAAAAAGCGCATAATTTTGAAAAACTACGCCTATATCTCGCTTGTAAGCTGGAATATTATTGAGCACGACATTATTCAGTAAAATATTACCTTGAGTCGGCGACTCAAACCCTGCCAACATCATCAAGGTGGTGCTTTTTCCGGAACCAGAAGGTCCTAACAGCGTTAAAAATTCTCCCCGACGCACCTGCAAATCCAGGTTTTTAACCACATATTCCCCACCATTGTAACTTTTTCGAACACCCTCAAAAGTTACGATATAATCGGATTCACCAGCCATCTTCATTCCTTAGTTATATTTATAATTTGAATTGGTAATTTTAGTGCGACATCCAGTGCAGCTTTAACAACACTTTCTATACCTGATCATCAGCACTATTTTTTATCTCTAGCCACCCTATATAGACAAATTCCCACTGCTATTATTCAACTTGAAAATTTGAAAATTACTGGAGACTTCTACACTAGAACCAGTGATTTAAGAACCAGCCCTAATCTTTTATCCGTGGCCTCAGAGTGGATACACAGCGTAAAATTTGGCTAATATTTGCAACAAAACGTAGTTCAAATCCAGCTATGCTCAGTTTCAGTAAATGACTAACCTTTACGGCTCTGCAAACACTTAATCTCTACTTCCTCAAAACTGCGCTAAAACTTAATAGGCTGTAACAACAAATATAGATATAAAATTAAATCCTTTTTATCCAATACTATGGCTGGAGGGACTAAGTGTACACATAGAATTTTTTGTCCTCAGAAATCACTATCATTAGGAGTAACGGGGGCATTATGAAGATAAGTTTGGCACTCTTCACCTCAGTTGCTCTGAACTTAAGTTCTGCAACACTAAACTATCACCTGAAGCAGTGACTTCACTGCATCACATAGCGCAAACTCTTGATTCTACAGCGGTTAGAAAAATACCCGATGAACCTACGGGTGCAGCTAGATTTTTAAATTCCACCGTAAAACCAATATCTTACACTCTGTATTCGCTTTGAAGTCACGGATTCAGGTATCAGTAATTCAGTAATTCAGTAATAATTTGCTGAATGAATAGCCCCGCTGGGCTGACTTTTAACTATTCAGCTATTTTTAGGTGACGTGACCAAACAACCAGTTTTTACATGAGACCTCTGCATAATTTACCCAGAGGGCATGATAACTGCGCTCGGTGATACGGCGTTAAAAACCGGCTCAAAATGCTCATTTACACCAGTAATACCCATAAAGAGGGGCACACTGACTCCGCTATCTCGCCGGTTTTTGCCTGTTCTTATCTTCGCTCGCAACGTTATGCAAATATCTCTAATTTAAAAAAAACGACAGCAGAAAGTTAATATTTTGCCATGATATGCTCGATCCTTCCGGATTTTTGCAATCGCTCAATGGCCAAATCAACGCGCTCAATGATACGAGCAAATTTAGCACTATTTTTTTTGCACACTACTAAATAATTCTCTTCTTTGGATAGCGCTACATCGGCTATTTTAAAGTTATCCATACTTAAATTAGCCTTCTTTGCCGCCACTTCGACCGCAGCACGACCTGGGTTTAAAATCACTGCATCTACCCTACCCCGCACCAGCATTTTTAACATGCTCGATGGTTCGAGATGAGTGTGCCCTTGCAGATCCGGCAGTGCCGCTTCAAAAGCGCTACCAAATGATGCAGAGCGTAAATAAGTGAACTTTTTTCCCTTGAGATCACTTAATTGATTAAAAGCGAACGGTCGTTTTGACGCCATCACCAGCATGGCCTCATCCGGCATAATCGGCTTTGAATACAGTAAATACTGCTGTCTTTTAGCGGTTTTAAAGACCCCTGTCATCATGCCTCGGCAATCTTGAGTATTTTTCAAGCCACGGGGAAATGGCACTCCAACAACGGCGAATTCAATATTTGCCTCCTCCAATACTGCCCTGGCCACATCGTAGGCAAAGCCATGTGGTTCACCACTGGTATCTAACCATGCTTTTGGCTGTTGATTAAAGTTCATATACAGAATCATCGTATCCGTATGAACACCACCGGCAGACACCGTCGTAAACATCATTATTAAAAGTAATCGGCTGATATTTAAAAAGAATATTTTTTGCAATTTTCTAGTCCTGGTTTATGAAATCTCTGCTCTTGAAGATGCTCGGGAACCTCAAAACAAGTCCTACATCCCCATGGATAACTAAGGGTGGATATTCAGCCCTATAATTTTTAATTAATCTTGCGACTATAAATTTGATCAACAGTTAGCCAACAAAAGTTATCATTTTTACTGATACCCCCTGTATAAAATAACTACTATCGTAAGGTCGGCATCACGTTTAGTATAAATTCTACCTAATAAGTAGACCAAAATAATTGCAGCATATGGAATGACTTACTTATATAGTTTGTTTATAGATATTTATTATAGAACTTAGGGCTAATTAAAATAATTGCCTAAATGACTATATTAATAGCTAGCATGATAAGAACTATAATGAACAACAGGGATAGACAAGCAAGGGAATAAATTTTGGATAATGCCACATACTTTACATAGCTGAATCACCTGACTGAGGCGTAATTTATGCCCGATCTAACAGCCCATACTGAAAAGTATCCATAATCCCCGCAGTAACAAAGCTAGATAGCTGACTAACTCTCGATTTTCCATCAAAAAGCAATTTACAATTTGCTAGCTATATAAGTAGAAAGTACTTTCTAGCGCTGTCATTGAGCATCGATGATCAAGCCTCGATTTTTATAAGTCGGTGTCCTTTTTTACAGTAGCGACTACTACCTGTTGTTTCAAATCGCTGTATCGATTTGTCATAATCTTAACAGCGCAGCAACATAGACTCTAAAAATAGTCAACTCTATATTAAACCGAATCAGTGACTTCACTGCACTAGATAGCAAAAGCCATTGGTACTACAGCGGTTAACAAAATATCCACTGCAGCTAAGATTTTTCAATAGTTTTGTAAACCAATATCTTATGTTCTGCAGCCACTCTGAAGCTATCTATTCAGGTGATAATCATCAATCCAGTAGATTGATGGGTTTAAAAGTATAAAAAGCTAACTTAAATCCAAACCTACTGGAGAGTTGTAGAAACATCCCAGATATAAAATTTAAAAGTCATTAATTGGAGATATTAATATGAAAAAAATAATTACTTATGCCTCTGCTGTTTTTGCTTTATCCCTAGTAGCAGTTGTCCAACCGGCTAGCGCAGAAACGTTGCGGGTTGGAATGGAGTGCACATATGCACCTTTTAACTACCGCACTGCAAGCGGTGAACTAGCGGGTTACGATGTCGATGTCGCTAAGGGAGTCGCCAAGATTATTAACGCTGATTTTGAATATGTCTGTCAAAAGTGGCCGGGGATGATACCCGCCCTGCTAGCCAACAAGTTTGATTTGGTAATCGCCTCGATGTCGATAACTGATACTAGATTGAAAAAAATGGATTTTTCCATTCCCTATCGAATTTCAGCTGGCCGCTTAGTCGGTAAAAAAGATAGTAATTTAAATTTATTTGATGCGGCAGGCGCTCCTATAGAGGAAAATTTTAAGGGGGTCAAAGTAGGCATGGAGAAGGGGTCGACCTATTCAGCTTGGTTTAAAGCAAAATTACCGGGTACAGATATCAAGTACTATGAGTCAAATGAAGCGCTATATTTAGATTTAGTGAATGGTCGCACCGACGCCATCATGGTCAATCCGATGAAAGCACATCTCAAATTTTTTAGTAAGGAAGGGGGTTCTAAATTTGCCTTTATCGGTCCGCAGATTGATGAAAAAGCCTTTTTTGGCACCGGGGTAGGCATTGGCATGCGCCAAGGAAATCAGCCATTAAAAAACCGTCTCAACGCCGCTTTAGAAACCTTGCACAGCGATGGCTCACTGGAAAAATTTGGACTTAAATATTTCCCATTCACTATTCATTAATCACCAAGCCAGCGGCACGACCTTATAACCAGGTCTGTGCCTTTCTATGACCTGAATCCGTGATTTCAAAGTGAATACAGAGTGTAAGATATTGGTTCTACAGTGGAATTAAATTATTTTAGCTGCACCCGTTGGTTCAGCAGGTATTTTCCTAACCGCCGTAAAATCAACAGCTTGCGCTATGCGATACCGTGAAATCCCTGATTCAGGTATAACACTTCCAACAGGTATTTAATATGGAATCGTTAGTGGGTTGGTGGGATGACTTTTTTTGGGGCTCTGTTGTTGTAGTACAAGTTTTTCTAGTCTCGCTAGTATTGATGGTTCTGTTTGGATTATTGGGCTCAGCGGCAAAACTATCCGGCAATAAAGTACTGCACACGATTGCCAATGGCTACACCGTGGTTTTTCGAGGCACGCCGGAAATTTTAGTGCTACTTTTATTCTACTTTGGCTCGGCGATCACGCTCACCGCCATTGCCCAATTTTTTGATCCAACGATCAAATTTATCGATATCCCGCCATTCTGGGCAGGGTCGATCGCCATTGGGCTGGTGGTAGGATCCTACGCTACAGAGACTTTTCGCGGTGCTTTTTTAGGCGTAGATCCCGGCCAGATCGAAGCAGCTAGGGCATTGGGAATTTCAAATTTCAAGACCTTTATTTACATTCGAATTCCCGCAATGTGGCGGTTAGCGCTGCCATCTTTTGGCAATCACATGCTATCGCTAATCAAAGATACCGCTCTTATCTCGGTTATCGGATTACAAGAGACGATGTTTGTCGCCGAGCAGGCCACCGGAACGACCGGCGAGCCCTTTGTCATGTACCTAACAGTTGGAGCTATCTATCTAGCGTTTTCAAGCATTATTACGCTGACCGTGATCGGGTTTGAAAAATACGGTAATAAACATTTGGAGGTCGGAAAATGAACTTTGATTTTGCACTGATCATGACCAGCATACCTCAATTACTAGAAGGCATTGGCTTAACCTTCCAGCTGTGGTTTCTCTCCGCTATCTTGGGACTATTACTCGCGATAGCACTGATGTTGATGCGCATCAGCGGAAAGTGGTTTTTGTACGTCCCAGCGATGGTCTACATTTATATCTTCCGCGGCACACCTATTTTAGTACAGATATTTATTATCTACTACGGCTTGCCGCAGGTTGAATTCATTCGTGAAAGTTTCATGTGGAGCATACTAAGGGAACCCTTTGGCTGCGGCATTTTGGCGCTTACTTTGAATACTGGTGCCTACGTGTCAGAGATTCTTCGCGGTGGGGTGCTAGGCGTTCCCAAAGGCCTAGGTGAAGCAGCTGCCGCACTGGGAATATCAAAGGTGCAGCGCTTTATTTACATTACTGCGCCACTGGCGATACGACTCTCTCTTCCCGCCTACAGCAATGACGTGATCAGCTTAATGAAAAGCACCGCCTTGGTCAGTACTATTACCTTACTAGACATGATGGGGATTGCGCGAATAATAGTCTCTGAGACTTATGCACCTTATGAAATTTTTATCTCACTGATGATCATTTATTTAATCCTTACTTGGACCACCCAAAAAATCTTTGCTTTACTCGAGCGTCGAATGAACCGTCACACCATACAATGAGGCTATTATGAACTTACCTAACCCAACGCCTGAAACCGTCATTAGTCTACAAGACGTCGATAAGTATTTCGGTGACTTTCAAGCGCTAAAAAAAATCAATCTAAGCGTCGCTAAAGGTGAGCGAATTGTCATTTGTGGCCCTTCAGGCTCTGGCAAATCAACGCTAATCCGCTGCATTAATCGCCTGGAACAGCACAACTCTGGAAAAATAATCGTCGATGGAAATGAATTAACCGATCAAGTTAAAGACATTGACGCGGTTCGCCGAGAGGTGGGGATGGTGTTTCAAAATTTCAATTTATTTCCCCACCTAACCATCGTTAATAATTTAATGTTAGCCCCTAGACTAGTGCGAAATACCTCTACTGAAGAGGCCCGCAAACAAGCAATGGAGCTTCTCGAGCGGGTACGCATTCCAGAGCAGGCCAACAAATATCCTAGTCAGCTATCTGGAGGACAGCAACAGCGAGTCGCTATAGCGAGGGCACTGTGCATGAATCCGGCAATTATGCTGTTTGATGAGCCGACTTCAGCGCTAGACCCAGAAATGATTAATGAAGTTTTAGAAGTGATGACCGACTTAGCCAAAGAGGGTATGACGATGATTTGTGTCACTCATGAGATGGGATTTGCTCGCTCAGTGGCTGATACCGTGGTGTTTATGGACGCCGGCGAAATAGTCGAGCGCAATACTCCTGAAGAATTTTTTAATCATCCACAACAGCAACGTACGCAAAATTTTCTCAAGCAAATTCTATCTCATTAGATAAAGATCAATAGCTTGGTGACAGAGATGAAACATAGCGATCTTCAGCAGTTCGTCAATAGCATAAATCTTATGACTGACGTAAGTGGCGAATTAATTCGTCACTTACGTCACACTAATATTGTCCCACAGATAAAAACAGACACTAGCCCAGTCACCTCCGTTGATAAGGAGGTGGAATCCAGTATTCGAGATATAATCGCTAAATTGCACCCAGATCACGGCATCTGTGGTGAAGAATTTGCTGATACGGCGACCAATAGCGAATTTGTTTGGGTTATCGACCCTATCGATGGCACCTTAGCATTTTTAGCGGGATTTCCAGTATTTGGCACATTAATCGCCCTATTGCATAATCAGAAGCCGATATTGGGAGTGATCGACATGCCAGTCACCTCCCAGCGTTGGATTGGTGGTATTGACCGGCCCACTACCTGCAATAATCAACCAGTGCGGGTGCGAAATTGTAACGATATAAATCAAGCCATGCTGTCCACCAGCAACCCAGACTTTTATGATGATCAAACTCTACCAGCACTATTGGCACTAAAAGATTGCAGTCAATTAAATATCTATGGCGGAAGCTGCATGGCTTACGCACAACTGGCATCCGGAAAAATAGACCTAGCGATAGATGTACAGTCAGATATTCATGACTTCCTACCTCTGGTACCAGTAATAAAAGGAGCGGGTGGAATGATCACTGATTGGCATGGTTACGAGCTGGATAAAAATTCAACGGACAAATTTATTGCCAGTGGAGACCCTAGAGTACATGAACAAGCATTGAAAATTCTGCAGTCATTCATCTGAAGGAATTACCGACCGATAGTATTTGTATTCGCTGGCCATAAACTGTAAATTTGCCATGCAAAGATTGCTACGACTCAAAGCACGCAATAACACTGCCGTTAAATTTAGTTAAATATCACTATTTGCTGATTTTGACGAACAGCGTTATACACGTTTCAATCTATTTTAAAAATATTTGTATCAGGGTGCTAGCGGCAGATCGCATTATTATTCTCAATGCGACACTTAGCTGAGTTATAAATGATAAATAACACTTTAGTAGCAACGTTTATGTACAAAACAACCACTGTAAAAGTTCTGCAACTAGCATTTACCAGTGCACTGTTACTGGTATTTCTACTACTCTGGCTTAAATCAGAGCAGCTGATAGCTCTATTCATCCCCAAAATAGAAAGCATTGAGGTTAGCTGCCCTCTACAGCAGCGCAGCTGCGTGATAGAGACCAAACAAGGTCCTATCCAGCTAAGCATTAGCTCACCTATAGAATCTTTGACTCCCTTTAACATTAAGCTCGACGGTGGTAGCTCACCAATCACGCGCGCTAAAATCCGCTTTGAAGGCTTTAACGACTACATGGGGATCAATCAATTTAGCTTTAAACAGACGTCTGCTGCCAATAATCTGTGGAATAGCAGAGGATCTATACCTATCTGCACTTCTATGACGAAAACTTGGAAAGTCATTATCAGCCTCTACCAAGGCGACCAATACAGCAGTTACTGGTTTAAAATACAAACACTATAATCAGGAAATATAGCAGCATGAACAAGAAAATATTTTTGTATATGATACTGATATGCGCGGTCTTGGGATTTGGCCTATTTAGCTATTTCAGTTCAAAAATCCAACAGGCTTCAGCCCGTGCGGAAGGTACACTCGGTGGAGATTTCAGCATAGATATTGCAGGAGGTGAATTCAATTTAAAAGATTATCGAGGCCAAGTAGTGATACTCTATTTCGGCTATACCAGCTGTCCAGATGTCTGCCCGACTGCACTGGCATTCACCGGAAATATCCTTAAAAAGCTGCCAGCACAGGCAGCAAAGCAAATACAGCCGGTCTTTATCAGCGTTGATCCTGAACGAGATACGCTGAAAAATTTAAACAAATACGGCCACTACTTTCACCCCAAGCTAATTTCAGGCACAGCCAACAAAGATATATTAGATAAGCTGGTGAAACAATACGGTGCCTACTATAGCTTTAGCAAACAACAAAATTCGGCGATGGGGTATAGCGTAGACCATACCTCCAGACTCTACCTGATCGATAAATCCGGACAGCTAGCAGATACGGTTAGTCATGCGGATATTCAACAAGATTTAGCTAGAAAACTGTTATTATTAACCAACTGAGTAACTCAATATGAAAACTAAACTATGTTTGATTTTTAGTCTATTTTGCAGTACCTACGCCTCTGCAGGACTAGATATAGACCAAGGTTATGTCCGCGCAGTACCACCGGGGAAAATGATGAGCGCCGCTTTTATGCACTTGAGCAACAACACTGGTCAGACCATTACTTTAATTGGCGGCACTAGCCCTAATGTTAAAGCGATAGAGGTGCACAATCACAGTATGGTAAATGGTGTGATGAAGATGGTTCGCATCCCTGGATTGTCAATTGAACCGGGAAAAACGGTGATCCTTAAACCGGGCGGTTTACACCTAATGTTGATCGGTTTAAAAAGAAAACTAAACAAAGGTGAGAGCTTTAGTTTTAATTTACAGTTTAAAAACATCCCAGCTCAATCTATCGATTTACCGGTTAAGTCGCTGATCGCTCCATAACTGAACTGTGGCTCAGGCAAGGATGTTTGAGCTTAATGATAGCCTTCAGCTACCATTAATACAGGAGTAACTGAAGGCCTAGTTAATCTTCAATAATAAAGATTGATCCACAGAGAGAACTCAGAAAAACCTAAAGGGCACGCTAATAAAAGCAGCAACTAGTGAATTAACAGAATTCACTAGTTTGAGAGCATCTTCATTTCAGGTTTATTAGGATGTGATTAGCTGCCACATCACTCATCCCAAATTCAGTTTCTTCAACAATCCGACTGTTGAAGAATCATGATCTGCTGGGTTCTGTTGCACCATTTTAACCGCCAACTTTTTACCCAGTTGCACCCCCCATTGATCAAATGAATTGATATTCCAAATAACTCCCTGTACAAAAATTTTATGCTCATATAAGGCAATCAATGCCCCCAAACTTTTGGGATCAAGCGAATCAAGTAAAATAGTATTGGAGGGTTTATTGCCAGCGCAATATTGATGGCTAGCTGCTAGGCGATTCTCGCTGCCCAACATAAAAGCTTCCGCTTGAGCCAACATATTAGTATGTAGAGCGCGACTGTGTTTTGAGTTTTGGCTGTCTTTAGCCAGAGAGCCGATAAAATCTACCGGAACAAACCTAGTCCCCTGGTGCATCAACTGAAAAAAAGCATGCTGACCATTTGAGCCGGTCTGCCCCCAGACGATTGGAGCCGTTGCATAATCTATTTTTTCACCATGAATATCGACTGACTTTCCATTGCTTTCCATATCTAACTGTTGCAGAAAGGCCGGTAGAATATGCAGTGGCTGATCGTAGGGAAATACAGCCTGTGAATCTGCCGCTTGAAAATTAATGTGCCATATGCCAATTAATGCCAATAGCACTGGAAGGTTCTCTTCAAAGGGCACTGTTTGAAAATGCTGATCTAGCTCGTGCGCTCCCTCTAACATCTCGACAAATTTCTGATAGCCGATACACAATGCTATTGGCAGACCAATACTGGACCACAGGGAAAACCGACCACCGACCCAATCCCATAATTGAAAAATATTTTGCCGCGCAACACCAAACTTCTCAGCGGCATCAAGATTGGCGGTAACCGCCACAAAGTGCTTGGATATTTCTTGATCAGCGGATTGGCAAGCGTCCAGAAACCACTGCTTTGCACTCTCAGCATTTAGCTGAGTCTCTAATGTAGTGAACGACTTACTGGATACGATAAAAAGCGTTTCTCGATGATCTAAGTATCTTAAAGCTTTGTTGATTTGCGCACTGTCTACACTAGAGACAAACAGAAACTGTAAGTTTGGGTGCTGATAATCATACAGGGCATCGCAAACCATACTGGGCCCTAAATCGGAACCTCCTATACCTATATTAACGATGTTTTTAATCGGTTTTCCTGTATAGCCGAGCCAACTACCACTTCTGACTTGTTCACTAAATCGCTCTATATGCTGTAACGACTCATTGATTAAGGGCATTATATTTTGCCCGTCTACCAGCACCGGTTTATTATTGCGGTTACGCAATGCAGTGTGTAGCACTGCCCGCCCCTCGGTCTGATTGATCTTTTCACCACTGAACATCTGCTCTATTTTAGCTTTTAGTTGCGCGTTATTTGCAAGCTCTAGGAGAGCAGAGAGGACTTCAGCGGTAATTTTATTTTTAGAATAATCGAGAAATAGGCCCGCCGCCTGCTTGCTCATTCGATCAAACCTATCGGGTTGCTGATTAAAATAATCTATGATTCGATCATTTTTATGCCGTTCTGCCAGTTGTTCCAGCTCACACCATGCTCTAGCGTCCTTGAGGTTGTACATATAATCATCCTAATTTTAAATTTCGCTATTATAGCTTAACTATTTTACTAAATATTCCATACAAAGCTTAGACTTAGTGATTTATTTCGATTTATTCAGCACCGCCAATAAAAGTGACTCTCAGGAAGAACTACTTAGCAGCTAACCTCTTGGGGATTACTAAATTCTGTTACGGCTATAGAAAAGCCGAATTAGTTATCACTAATTCGGCTTATGTAAGCTAGCACTTAAAAAAATCTTTAACGGCTATTTTATAGCGTGAAGGGATCGCGCTTGACGATCGTTTCAACACGATCTGGTCCAGTCGAGATAATATCCACTGGTGCACCAATCAACTCTTCAATGCGTGCTATGTAGTTAATTGCCGCCTGTGGCAATTCAGCCAAGGTTTTAGCACCAAAAGTTGATTCAGACCAACCTGGCATCTCTTCATAGACAGGAATCGAATTTTCATAATCCTCACTGTCAATTAAAGAGGTCACTTCATTGCCCTGCGCATCTTTATAGCCAACACAGATTTTTATGATCTCTAGACCATCCATGACATCTAACTTAGTCAGACAAATCCCGGTAATTGAGCTCACTTGGATGGCACGTTTAAGCAATACTGCGTCAAACCAACCACAGCGACGCGCACGACCCGTGGTCGCACCGAATTCGTGACCGCGTTTAGCCAGACCTTGACCAACTTCACATTTCAGCTCTGTCGGGAAGGGACCACCGCCAACACGAGTAGTGTAAGCTTTGGTAATACCTAATATATAATCAATATAACTTGGCCCAAAACCACTACCTGTCGACACACCACCTGCGGTAGTGTTTGACGATGTGACGAAGGGATAGGTGCCGTGATCAATGTCTAACAGCGCTCCTTGAGCCCCCTCAAACATGATGCTTTCATTGCGCTCGCGCATTTGATGAATTATTTGCGTCACATCGGCAACCATAGGTCGCAGCTGCTTGGCCATTTCCATACAATGGGCAAACACTTGCTCAACGTCAATCGCCTCTACGCCGTAATAATTAACCAGCGAGAAGTTGTGATACTCCATTACTTCGGTTAATTTTTTACGAAAGCGCTCCGGCTCTAACATATCGGCTAAGCGCAAACCGCGGCGCGCTACCTTATCTTCGTATGCGGGACCAATGCCACGGCCGGTGGTGCCAATTTTGGCATTGCCACGCTTCAGCTCGCGCGCTTGATCCAAGGCGACGTGATACGGCAAAATCAACGGACAAGCTGGACTTAGTTTTAAACGAGTACTGACATCAATGCCCGCTTTTTCTAGTCCGGCCATTTCCTTAATTAAAGCCTCCGGTGATAGAACCACCCCGTTGCCAATCAGACAGAGCACTTTATCACGCAGAATTCCCGACGGAATCAGATGTAATACGGTGGTTTTTCCATCGATGACGAGGGTGTGTCCAGCGTTGTGTCCACCTTGAAAACGGACCACTGCCGACACTTCTTCAGTAAGTAAATCGACAATCTTGCCCTTGCCTTCATCACCCCATTGCGTACCTAAAACAACTACATTCTTACCCATTACTGACTCTTACTTTAAAGGTTAAGAGCATGATCTCTAGGTATTATCACCCAGTTATCAGCTTGTTTCTCCAATCTGCGATCACAACCTAATTCAAGTTCGTGATTATCAGTTGGCAGTTTTTGTATTACCCGCACACCTTGTGCTCGAAGCTCGGCTATTGCTTTTAACAGCGAAGCTTCATCACCTGCTGGCGCTAGAACACCAGCACGCTGTTCAATATTTTCACTAATATTACTCAGTGTTACTAAGTCGGTACTAAATCCGGTGGCCGCTCTCAAGCGACCAAAATCAGCACCTATATCATCGTAGCGTCCGCCCTTTGCGACTGCTTGGGCAAACAGCGGCGATATCGCGGAAAAAACCACACCGGTGTGGTAATTTGCGCCGCGCAGTTCTGCCAGATCAAAATATAGATCGACTTTCGGGTAGCGCATCTGCATTAGCTCAGCTAACTGACACAAGTACTCTATCGATTCAATAACCGCTCTCGGCGCTTGCGCTAGGGCCGTTTTTGCCCGCTCTAGCACTTCAATGCCACCGTTCAATCTAGGCAGTACCGCCAGCATAGCAAGTATCTCTGCCGATAGGGAGAGTGTCGCTAAAAACTCAGTTAAATCCGGTAGCGACTTTTTAAGTACCAAATCGTGATACTTCTTCTGCTGATCAGCACTAAGCTCGGCTATTTCTACCACACCTCTGTATACATCGACATGCCCCAAATCTAAGCTTAGCTCTTCATCGAGCCCACAGGCCAGCAGTGTTTCTATCATTAGTGAAATGACTTCGACATCGCTTTCTATCCCGGCATGACCGTATATTTCAGCTCCTAACTGCAGTGGATTGCGCGACGCCAGCATGTTATCGGCACGAGTATGCACAACTGAGCCGCAGTAACACAGCCGATTAGCGCCTTGTTTTTGCATTCTATGCGCATCAATTCTGGCAACTTGCGGGGTAATATCAGCACGCAATCCCAGCGCTTGCCCAGATTCTTGATCCACTAGTTTATAGGTATTTATATCTAAATCTTTACCCACCCCAGTCAACAGTGATTCTAAGTGTTCAACTAGTGGCGGTATTACTTGCTCGTAGCCCCAATTATCATACAAATCTAATAGACGACGACGCAACATTTCAACTTGACGTGCCTTTGGCGGCAATATTTCTTTTACCCCGTCAGGTAATAGCCAGCGCTCAGCTAAAGCCATGTGTTTCTCCATACATTATCATTACTAGCACCCCAGATTCAGCGGTGGCACCACTGTATCTGGAATGACTCAACTTATCTGGCCAGATATAATCCAGCGAGGCCGGCAAGCATACTTATTAGGCCGATAGTGCGCAGCGCTGAATTATCAATTGCTGCAAGCTGGGCCACCAGCTTGCGCCATCTCTGGGGATATAGAAAAGGTAGAATCCCCTCGATGATTAACATCAAACAAAACGCTAAAAATAATTCATACCACAAATTATTCGCCATTTAGACTTACCTTTAGATCTTTTTGTTACGACAAATAAAACCGTGTAACTTTATTGTACACACAAAAAAACCGGACTAACGCATTAGTCCGGCTTGATCTATTCTAACATTAATCTGCTAGTTAATTACATCAATTTTCTACACTGATGCTTATTTAGCCGATTATGGTTTTGAAAAATACCTAAAGAACTCGCTATCAGGCTTTAGCAGCATAACATCACCACCGCCTTTGAAAGATTCCTCATAGGCTTTTAAACTACGGGTAAATTTATAAAACTCTGGGTCACCTTGATAGGCAGCCGCATAAGTTGAGGATGCTTTCGCATCACCTACACCGCGGGTTTGCTCAGCTGTTTTGTAAGCTTGTGCCAGTAGAATGGTTTTTTCTCTGTCTGCATCTGCTCGAATACCTTCGGCAACTTCTTTACCGCGTGAACGCAGCTCACGGGCTAGACGCTCTCGCTCGGTACGCATTCGATCATATACCGATTCAGAAACTTCAGGTGGCAGCTCGATTTTTTTAATCCGAACGTCCACGATCTCAACCCCAATGGCTTTTCCTAAACCTTGAAGATCAACAGCAGTGGTCTCTTGCTTAGCGTCATTGCGTCGTGCTGTGGTCGGATCATTCAACCAAAGCTTAACTTCAGCCATCAATTTTTCACGCTCACCTGAGACAACTTCACTTAATGTTCTGGTGCCAAACTGGTTACGCAATTGCGTCTCAACCCGCACTGAGATTAAGTTTGAAGCACGAAACTCATCACCGGATGTAGCCGTATAGTACTTCTGAACATCAACGATGCGCCACTTGACGAAAGAATCGACAATTAAACGCTTTTTCTCACTGGTCAAAAAGGCCTGTGGTCGAGTATCTAAGGTCAATAGGCGACCGTCGAACTTGCGCACTTTGTTCATAAACGGCACCAGCATATGGATACCCGCTGCAACGTCCGCTTCAACCACTTCACCGAATCTTAGCTTGACCGCTCGCTCAGTCTCTTGAACAATATAAATTGATTTTGAGCCAATCAAGACGATGACTAACAAGACTATTGATAATATTAAAGGCTTACCGCTCATTGTCGCGTCTCCCTACTAGTCGCTTGACGACGACGTAATTGATCGTAAACTTGATTACCGACTTCACGAATAGCTTTATCATCCAAGCCTAGATTCGTAGATGCCGCTGCTGAGCCTCGATTCTGCATTAATTTATCAATTGGCAAGTACATCACGTTATTACTGCCGTCGGAATCAATTAATACCTTCGAATTATTTGATAAGACTTTTTGCATAGTGTCTAAATACAAACGATCTCTAGTGACTACTGGAGCTTTTTTGTACTCGGTTAGCAATGCGCTAAATCGTGAGGCTTCACCTTCCGCGTTAGCCACAACTTGCTGTTGATAGGCATCCGCTTCTGCAACCATGCGCTTCGCTGCACCACGTGCTTCAGGTAAGATACCTTTGGCATAGGTTTCAGCTTCGTTTTTAGAGCGCTGCTCATCTTCTCGCGCTTTAATCACGTCATCGAAAGCATGCTGTACTTGATCAGGCGCTTGCGCGTTTTTGATGTTTACCTGGGTAATTTGAATCCCAGTATTATAATTAGCCATATAACTCTGCAGCAAAGATCGAACTTCTACCGCTAGCGCGTTTCGGCCCTGAGTCAAGATAGAATCCATGTCTGTTCCGCCAACCACGTGCCGCAGCGCCGACTCGGCCGCCAGACCTAAACTATCATCCGGATTGCGCACTTGCAGTACGAATGCACTGGCATCACTAACCACATACTGAACTGTCATGCCTACATCAACGATGTTTTCATCACCGGTTAACATTTGCGCATTGTGATCAGAACTTCTAACACGGGTAGTGTTTACCAACGTTACTTTATCTATTAACGGTGGGTTCCACTGTAGACCCGGGTTGACGACAGTACTGAATTTACCTAGCCGCAACACCACTCCACGCTCTTGTTGGTCGACGGTGTAAAAACCTAGCCCCGCCCAAACAATCACCGCGATTACCAACAAAATAGCGAACATTAACGGGTTATTAGCCGGCTTTTGTATTCCGCCACTAGCGCCTGAACCCGATCCTTTTTTCTTGCCACCGAATATATCGCTCAGTTTATCTTGTAACTGCCCAAGTGCCTCATCTAAATCTGGAGGCCCTTGCTCGTTACCATTTTTACGGTCTTTACGCTTCTTATCGTCACCGTTTCCCCAAGGATCCTGGTTATTACCATTACCACCGGGCTCATTCCAAGCCATATCGTTCTCCGCTTTATAAGAGTACAAAGTTAAAAATTGAAGTGCTTTTAGATTAAGCCCTTCAATACAATTTTTCAATTAATTCGTCTAGTAAACTTCTACTATCCGATAAGGTTCTGTAGGCATTCCAACTCGCGTCAACATTTGCAACAAATATTTTCGCTGCACCCGTACACTAATCAGCATATCGCCATTTTCTGCTATTGACTCTGAGACTACCGCTCCCTTCTCAAACAGTAGCGATCTCAACTGTCCGTATTGCGGGGCCACTTTAATCACATCCACAATCAAATCTTCACATAGCAGCTGGGTAATAGCTTGGGACATTAGATCTAAGCCCTCGCCGCTCACCGCTGACAGCCAAACCCTAACTGGCTTGCCTTCACTGTCGTAATCAATCCGTGAGCGCTGCCCATCCAACATGTCAATTTTGTTGTATAGCTGCAAGATAGGCACATCTGAAGCACCTATTTCCGCGAGCACTGCATCCACTTCTAGCATGTTCTTGGCGCGCTCTTCATCCTGACTATCTATTACGTGAAGCAACAAAGTAGCTTCAGCAGTTTCCTGCAACGTCGCTCGAAAAGACTCTACCAGCTTATGCGGCAGGTGGCGGATAAAGCCCACCGTGTCGACTAAAATAGCAGCACCTACATCGGCCAAATCAATTTTACGCAAAGTGGGATCTAAAGTCGCAAACAATTGATCTGCGGCATAGACATGAGCCCGAGTGATTTTATTAAAAATCGATGACTTGCCAGCGTTAGTATAGCCCACTAAAGCTAAAGTCGGTATTTCAGCACGGGCGCGCGCTTTTCGTCCCTGCTCACGTTGTGTGCGCACTTTTTGCAAGCGCTTGTGAATGGTTTTAACCCGTTCCCGTAACAAACGTCGATCGGTTTCCAGTTGCTTCTCACCGGGACCGCGCAAGCCGATGCCGCCTTTTTCACGATCTAAATGCGTCCACCCTCGCACTAGCCTGGTTGACATATGCTCTAGCTGGGCCAGTTCTACCTGCAACTTCCCCTCGTGAGTTCGCGCGCGCTGCGCAAAAATATCTAAAATCAAGCCAGTTCTATCTAACACCCGACACTCGAGTTCTGTCTCTACATTTCTTTCTTGGGCAGGACTCATCGCATGATTAAATATCACCAAAGTAGCTTCGTGCTTGTGCACTAGCTGCTTCAACTCATCAAGTTTACCACTGCCAATATAATATTTGGGGGAGGGTTTACTACGAGATCCAGTTAACATTTCAATAGGATCTGCTCCAGCTGAAAGAGCCAATTCTTCTAGCTCACGGGGAGATTCTTGATCGGCCTCAGCAGCCATCTCCATGTGTACTAGAATTGCTCTTTCGCCAGACTCTGGTCGCTCAAAAAACAATAAATCGTTCCTTTATTCTTCCGGTTTATCTTCCGGTTGTGGCAATTTAACTGGGCGAGATGGTACTACCGTAGAAATTGCATGTTTGTACACCATTTGACTCACTGTGTTTTTTAGCAAAATAACGAATTGGTCAAAGGACTCGATCTGACCTTGTAACTTTATACCATTTACTAAAAAGATGGATACAGGTACCCGCTCTTTACGTAACACATTTAAATAAGGGTCTTGTAACGTTTGCCCTTTTGACATATTGGAATCTCCTACCAATTATAAAATGAATATTTGATCGCGATACTGGCGTTCAAATATCAGAAACTGCCTCGTTAACACACACTATTCCGTTGGTATATTAGTAACGGACAATGGATAAACTGGGTTATGAAATCATAACAGCATTTTTATTTTATCCAAAAAAATTACCAGCGCTATTGAAATCATACTCAATATCATTCCAAGCTACTAATAACCAAAACACGTTACATCTATATAGAGTCAGAGTCTAGCCATTTCAAGACCCTAGCTGTTAAATCTGTCGACTCACTTTCCAGCCAGTGCAGATCCTGCCAGCTGCGCAGCCAAGTTATTTGCCGTTTAGCTAACTGGCGAGTGGCAATGATGCCTTTTTCCAGCATTTCCTCACGACTTATTTCGCCGCTCAAATACAGCCAGGCTTGTCGATAGCCAACACAGCGTACCGCGGGCATATCTAAGTTCAAATCACCTCGCTGATAGAGCTGTTCCACCTCTTCGATAAAACCTTGTTGCAACATTAATTTAAAGCGCTGTTCAATACGCTGATGCAAGGTCTTACGCTCACGGGGCATCACTGCAAGGTTAAGCACTTGGTAGGGGAGTTTTTGCTGACTTTGCTCTGCCCAGTGCTCAGTTAAAGATTTACCGGTGATTCGATATACTTCCAGGGCACGCTGTAATCGCTGTGAATCATTCGCCGACAGCCTAGTCGCCGACTGCGGATCGACTTTCTGTAATTGCGCATGCACCGCCGACCATCCCTGTTGCACAGCCAGCGCGGTGATTTCTTGTCGCACTTGCTGATCGGCCTCCGGCAGCGTAGCCAAACCTTTAGTCAGCGCGTTGTAATACATCATAGTCCCACCGACCAGCAGCGGAATTTTACCTCGACTGACAATATCCTGCATCAGCTTCAGCACATCTATTCGAAACTGAGCAGCTGAATAGCTTTGTGCCGGATCAATAATGTCAATTAAGTGATGAGGATATTTTGCAAGCTCACTGGCGGTTGGCTTAGCAGTCCCTATATCCATAGTCCGATAAATAAGCGCGGAGTCCACCGATATAATTTCACAGGGCAGATTATCGTACAAATCCATCGCCAGTGCCGTTTTCCCCGCCGCTGTGGGCCCCATCAAAAAGATAGCCGCTGGCAATTCGCTCTGTTTACTCACTTATTGCCCCCGCATGAATAACTTGTCTAAATCCTGCAAACTCATCGCACTCCAAGTGGGACGACCGTGATTACACTGCCCACTGCGTTCAGTTGTTTCCATATCTCTTAACAACTGGTTCATTTCAGGAATAGTTAATTGCCGATTTGCTCGCACCGAGCCGTGACAAGCCATGGTTGATAGCAGTTCATTAACCGACTCTTGGATTTTTCGACTACTGCCCAAAGACAACATATCACTGAGCACGTCTCTGACTAACTGCTCGACATCCGACTTCGCCAAGGTCACTGGAATTTGTCGAATCGCAATGGTTTCCTCTCCTAAACGCGCCAACTCAAAGCCCAACTGTGAAAACAGTTCTCGGTGCTCATCGGCACAATCTGCCTCTAGACTACTCAAGGCAACGCTCACTGGCACCAGTAGCGGTTGAGAGCGAATTTTTTCTTTGCCATACGAGGCTTTTAGTCGCTCATAGACAATGCGCTCATGAGCCGCATGCATATCTACGACAATCATTCCCTGAGTATTTTGCGCTAGAATATAAACACCGTGCAGCTGTGCAATCGCAAAGCCTAGGGGTGGAATTTGCTCCGGGTTATCTGACAGCTGTTCGAGACTAACGGCACCGCCCGCAGCCGTGCTACTTTCTCTACCCAGTTGCGAGTAGACACTGGCCTGTTCGCGCATACTGTGCGCAGCAGCACCGGCTGGCTGATTTCCGCCTGAGTAGCCACTGGCCATATAGTTAGCGCCAGGCTGGGAGATTAAGGCCGAGTTTTGCCCACTTGGAACATTTAGGTTCATCCCCTGCTGTTGCGGAATCTCTGCAGCTATAACATCACTCGGATTGCCAGCCACCGCGGAGGGTGAGTTTTTCTGAAAACTTGGTCGCTCATCAGCAATGACCCTGTGGATACTCCTAAACAAGAAGTCATGCACCAGTCTATTTTCACGAAAACGCACTTCATGTTTAGTTGGATGGACATTTACATCCACTAGGGCAGGGTCTAACTCTAGATACAAGACATAGGCGGGGTGTCGTCCATTGAACAACACATCTGAATAAGCTTGACGCAGAGCATGCGTCACTAAGCGATCTTTAATCATCCGACCATTGACAAAAAAGTACTGCAAATCCGCTTGTGATCTAGAAAAGGTCGGCAAGCTAATCCAGCCCTTCAAGCTTAACCCCGACGACTCTGCCTGCATTTCTACGGTAATCGATTGATCGATAAAAGCCGGTCCACAAATAGCCGCTACTCGACGTTCCCGGTCGCGAAGGCTAGTCGCGATTTTAAGATGACGAATCACTTTAGCATTGTGGGATAAGCTAAATTCCACATCGAAGCGAGACAGTGACATGCGCTTTAACACTTCATCAAGATGTTTAAATTCAGTGTTTTCAGTGCGGGTAAATTTGCGCCGTGCCGGGGTATTAAAAAACAGATCGCGCATTTCGACGGTCGTGCCTTGCGGATGGGAAGACGGGCTTATTTCAGTGGTCATATCTCGACCTTCCGAGCGCACCGACCAAGCGGCTTCTGCACCTTGTCTTCTAGAAGTTAAAGTTAGCCGCGACACTGAGCTAATACTGGCAAGCGCTTCCCCCCTAAATCCTAAACTGCCAACGGCTTCTAAGTCTGCCAGTTGAATAATTTTGGAGGTGGCGTGACGGCTAAGGGATAGTGACAAGTCATCTTTATCAATGCCCTGGCCATTATCGCGGATTTTAATTAATTTTATGCCCCCCTGCTCGACCTCTAAATCGATTTTTGTAGCACCGGCATCTAAGCTATTTTCCAGAAATTCTTTAACCACAGAGGCGGGTCTTTCCACCACCCCCCCCCCCACTTTTTTTATTTTCATCCTAAAACGGGAACACTACAGGAGAGACCCAATTGTTCGAGATGCGGAAAACTGGATGCAGGCGCTTAATAATGAAGAATGCCACATCTAGCAGTGAGCAGATCGAGCTAGTAGGCACCCGCAGTAAATATTTACTCTAAGACAGGAACTAACTAGTGGGTATTCGCAAGCGTTGACCAATCCGTATTTTGTCACCTTGGATTTTATTTAGCGCTTTCAAAGACGCCAGTTTTACCCCATAACGCACCGCAATACTAGACAGAGAATCACCACTAATCACCTTATGCTTGCGGTTCTGAGCAACTGTTGCTGCATTTTTCAAGCGGTATATTTCAGTAAACGCAGGGGGCTTATGTAAAAAATGAGCTTTTATACCATTAAAAATAGCCCTAGCCATTTTTTTGCGATAGGCAGTTGTTCTCAATGAGCGCTCTTCTGCCGGATTGGAAATAAAGCCAGTTTCAATTAAAATTGACGGAATGTCTGGAGATTTCAACACTAAGAAACCCGCTTTCTCAACGCTTTTTTTGTGCATTTTGGCAAATTTATTGATATTTTGATGGATTTTTCCCGCCACTTCCCGGCTGTCTTTTCGAGAGGCGGTCATCGACATATCCAACAATACCCCTTTTAGCACATCACCTTTACCCCCTAAATTGACGTTGCCTACTCCACCAATCAAATCCGAGCTATTTTCTTTTTGTGCCAGCCAGCGCCCCACTTCACTACTCGCACCACGATTAGATAGCACCCACACAGAGGCGCCGCGGGCTTTTTTATTCTTAAAGGCATCTGCATGAATTGAAATAAATAAATCTGCATTTTTTTTGCGCGCCTTAGCTGTTCTCCCTCTGAGGCTTACATAATAATCATTGCGGCGAATCATCCGCGAGATAAAACCATATTCAGCATCTATAAGCTTTTCAAGTTCTTTGGCAATAGCTAGCACTACTACTTTTTCTTTCAAACCCGAGGCGCCGATAGCTCCGGGGTCTTCCCCGCCATGCCCCGCATCTAGGGCAATCACTATATCTCTAAGTCTCTTTGCGTTGCCAACAGCGTACTTAGGGATACGCCCTCGATCATTATGGATTGGTTTTTTTTTATTCGCAGCACTCGTTTGAGCAGGTTTAGCGACAGCTGCTGATGGTTTTATAGCGGGGGCGGATTGTTGCCTCTTCTTATCCGCTTTAGCTTTGCCAGTCCTGGCTAAATCAACCACCAACCGATGTCCATAATCTTTATTTGGCACCAGTGAAAAACTGATTGGTTTGAGTGCTTCTTCAAGATCGAGCACGATGCGTAGCGGCTGGCTATTACCGACCCGTATTTTTTTAATCGGGCTATTTTTCAAATCTAATTTATCAAGATTAAATTTGAGATCGATTGCCGATATATCGAGAACTACTCGATCGGGATTTTTCAAAGAAAATATTTTATGCTGTACCGGCCCAGACAAATCAAACACTAAACGAGTGCTTTCAGGAGCGAGCCAAATACGAACATTATTAATCTGCTGTTTGGCGAAGAGTGATGTATGCGAAAAAAGCACTACTGCGAGAATAGAAATTTGCAGCGTTTTGTGTATCGATAAATTTAACAAAGCGACTATTAACACCTTACAAGCTATATGAATTAGAAGAACACCGAAATTACCGAACTAGCGCGAGCCATTCGAGGCCAAATTTAATCGAGACACTGCCAACCTACCTCTCTCAGTAAATGATTGATAGCTGACTAAACGCCCCTCTCCCTGAATGGCTAAGCTAATTTCCAAGTCCGCTAGCGGCAGAAAGCCTGCGCCTTTGTCCGGCCACTCAATCAAACTTAGCGTATTCTTAGAAAAATAATCTCTTATACCTAAATACTCAAGCTCTTCTGGATCAGAAAGTCTATATAAATCAAAATGGAATATCATAGAACCAGAAAACTCGTAAGGTTCAACTAAAGTATAAGTTGGACTTTTAACGGCACCTACATGACCCGCGGCCCGAATTACTCCTCGCGCAAGCGTGGTTTTACCTAAGCCCAAATCTCCTTGCAAGAACACCACGCCTTCACTTTCCAGCGCCGCCAAGAGCTGCTGACCAAATTTTAACATGGCCGCTTCATCTTCGGCGAAATATTGACCTACTAGCACTGAGCTTTAACACCTTTCATGAGACATCTGCATAACTGTTGCACTCGCAACGTTATACCGAGGTCTCTTTATATTAGTTACAAAAAATGGCAGCCATTGATGCATCATCTACCAATCAAATTTTTTAGTTTTTATCCAAAGATAACCGTTCACTGCAGCAGTAATATTAGTGACATACCTGACAGTGACACTGCGCAGCCAACAGTTTACACTCACTATCGACATTGAAGCCACGAATTCAGCCAATATTTAGCTTTATATGCAGCAAAGCGCTGAAACTCGCGGGGTTATTCGATTATAATTCTTCGCGCACTCCAGTAGCAGGCCAACACAACTCCGATTTATAGCGATCGAGCGGGCCAAACATCCTCTGAGCCATGACAGCACAACCCCTACATTCATTTTAAAACTGAGCACTACACATTGATAGCGGACCAACAACCAACCCCAGAACAACTCAACCAACTCGCCGGCAACATCGAGCAATGGGCAAAAGAACTGGGATTCCAACAGGCAAGCATCATCATCCCCGATCTTACTGAGGAGTTAAAGCTGATGCAAGAATGGTTGACCAAAGGCTATCATGGCGATATGCAATACCTGGCGAACAATCTTGATTTAAGGGGAGATCCGTTGAATATCGTCCCCGGCAGCTGTCGGATCATCAGCCTGAGGATGAATTACCAACCTCCCGGGACAGAAGCTATCAAAATTTTAAGGAATAAAGACAAGGCCTATATCGCGAGATACACACTCGGCCGGGACTATCACAAGACCGTCCGTAAAAGGCTAGTGGTACTCGCCAAGCGAATCGAGCAAGAGTGCCACTCTCTTGGCTACCGCGCCTTTGTCGATAGCGCACCTATTATGGAGAGAGCGATCGCCGAACAAGCCGGATTGGGCTGGAGTGGTAAGCACACGCTAATTATTAATAGAAAAGCGGGTTCCTATTTTTTCCTCGCTGAGCTATTTATTGACTTACCGCTCCCCACCACAGCCAATAAAGTATCGAACCACTGTGGAAAATGCACTGCCTGCCTAGACATTTGCCCTACTCAGGCCTTTGTTAGCTCCTCAGTATTAGATGCGCGACGCTGTATTTCGTATCTGACGATTGAAAGTAAAACAGCAATTCCCCTCGAGCTGCGCCCTAAAATAGGCAATCGCATATTTGGCTGTGACGATTGCCAGCTAGTCTGTCCCTGGAATAAATTTGCCAAGTTTAGCGAAGAGGATGATTTCAAGCCCCGCCACAATCTGGACGACATCAGCTTGCTAGAATTATTTGACTGGGACGAGCCAACTTTTTTAAAAAAAACTGAGGGGTCTGCTATCAGAAGAACCGGCTTTCAAGGCTGGCAGCGAAATATTGCCGTGGCGTTGGGTAACAGCTATGGAGGTTTGATAGTTGAGCAGGCACTGAGCCAAAAACTAGCGGACTCTAGCCCACTGGTCAGTGAACACATTCAGTGGGCGCTAGAAAATTTGGCGAGCAAAAAGCCGCAGGCAGCCATCAAAGACGAATAAAATGCTCTTTGTAATATTTCAGCTCAGCAATCGACTCACGAATATCATCCAACGCCAAATGTGTGCCCTGTTTAGCAAATCCAGCCAACAATTCTGGCTTCCAACGTCGAACAACTTCCTTAAAACTACTGACATCGATGTGCCGATAATTACAATACTTTTCAAGATCGGGCATGAATCGATACAAAAAGCGCCGATCCTGAGAAATACTATTGCCACATAGCGGTGAAGCCCCTTGCTCTACATGCTGGCGAACAAATTCTAAGCTCATAATTTCCGCTTCAGCAAGGCTCACTTTACTCTCGCGAACTCTTTGACTGAGCCCAGTTTTGCCATGCTGCTCAATACACCAAGCATTCATGCTTTCCAACACTTGGTCACTTTGATGAATAACGATCGACGGGCCTTCAGCAATGATATTTAAAAGAGGATCGGTAACAATAGTGGCTATTTCTATAATTTGATCCGTTTCTGGATCTAAACCCGTCATTTCTAGGTCTAACCAAATTAGATTATCTTTTAGTGACATCAATTTTCCTCATTTATGAGACAGCAGCGGCACAGCCACTTATAATAGGGACAGCCAATAACACTCAATATAGTGTAATTTGACCATAATTCGAGAAAACAGCTATTTTTTTCGAAGAAGCAAATAAGTCCAGTTTGTCAAACCTAAACATTTTGTACTGGGAACTAATTATATCCTGTTAAAGCCAACTTCGGACAGCACTGATAGATGTCAAAAAGAAAATTAACTCGCCGCCAAGCTTGGCGAGTGGAGAAAATCCATAAGGAACGTACTGAACGAGCCTTAAAAAAAGACCATAAACTCGATTCGCAGCTAGAAGCCAGTGAACTAGGACCGGAACAACAGGGCCTAATTATTTCACATTTTGGCCAACAGGTAGACGTGGAAGCCCTCGACTCTGAGCACGCGGGAAAAATATTTCGCTGTCATTTAAGAACCAACTTAGACAGACTAGTCACCGGTGATAAAGTCATCTGGCAACGCGGTGCTGAAACCGGAGTGATTGTTGCGGCACTGCCGCGCACCTCTCTATTACAGAGACCAACCAGCCAGGGCGAGTTAAAACCAGTCGCGTCCAATATAGATCGCATTGTGATCACCTTTGCCATAGAACCAGAACCTTTTAGCAACCTTATCGATCGCTATCTAGTTGCATCGGAACTCAGTGGTATTCAACCAATATTGCTATTGAATAAAGCCGACTTGATCAATCCAAAAAACCGAGCTAGCATCGAAGAACTCATCGAGCGCTATCAAAAAATTGGCTACGAAGTTTTAACGGCATCCACCACCTCAGAAAGCGGCATGGATAAGCTGCACGCCAAATTAGACAATAAGACTTGTGTTTTTGTTGGCCAGTCGGGTGTTGGTAAGTCCTCACTTATTAACGTGCTACTTCCTGGAGTCGACATTAAAGTAGGCGAGCTTTCTGAGGCGACTAAAAAAGGTAAACACACCACCACCACCGCGAGGCTATTCCACATACCTTCCGGCGGCGATCTAATTGACTCTCCCGGCATCAGAGAATTCGCGCTTTGGCACTTAGATGAAAACAGCATAATCCAAGGTTTTGTCGAATTCAGGCCTTTTATTGGATTGTGTAAATTCAGAGACTGCAAGCATATCAGCGAGCCTAAATGCGCATTATTAACCGCGATCGCTGAAGGCAAAATTAGCGAATCTAGAATGAAGAGCTACCGACGCATCATCACTTCAATTAATGAAAACAAATAAAAGGTGGTTGTATTAGAGGCAGGGCCGAAAAAGTTAATTTACTGCGACCAAGATTTTAGGGGTCAATTTAACATTCAATATACTAGCGCGTCCTATACTCACGCTTCGAGCAGCTAAAGCTGGCAAACCTATCCCATTCAGATTAGTGTCAAAGGACAGGTTATTCGCCGAACCAGAGCCTATAGACTAACCAAACAAACAAATAATTATTTTTTTTGCTTGGTTACTACTTTCAATCACCTCGAAAAAACTTCTGAGCTAATACCTGAAGCCGTGACTTCAAAGTGAATACAGAGCGCAAGACATTGGTTCTACAGTGAAATTGAACAACCTTAGCAGCATGCCTATATGCGTCCGGCATTCGCTAAATAAATGCATCCATACATAAAGCCGCTAGGTTCAGTGAGTATTTTTCTAACCGCTATATAATCAAGAACTGGCGCTATCTGGTGCAGTGAAGCCACAGATTCAGGTAATAGTAGCAAAAGAAAATTAGCGTCCAACACACATAAAACAACTTATTTGCAAGGCTCCGTTAGATAGGTAATACTCTCAGGGAGGCTATATTTATTTAACTTCCATCACTATCAACATATTAGAGTAAAATACGCTACAATTTATGAAATCATAAATCCTAGCCCCCTTGTAAATTTAACTTAGTTAAAACAACTCTCTAACCTAACTCTGGAAGCTTTATGACCGAGGAAATAATAACTAATTTGGAAGGCGAAGACGAGCATATTTTATATGGCTTAGATGCTTGGACTGAGTTTTTAGGCGATAAGAGTTTACCCGCAAGGGCCAGTAGTTTAAAGCGTCTCCACCATTTAATCTGTAGTGATAAATCAACTATCCAACAAGTTGAAGCTGTTATAAGAAAAGATCCAGTACTAACACTTTACGTCGTTAGGGAAGCCCAGCTGAAGCATAACGCTAAAAATTCAGCGGTAACAACTATATTACATGCGGTTACTTCACTTGGCTATGAAGGCATAGATACAATAGTCAAAGATATCAAGCCGATGTCTTTAAACCCCAGGAACGTCCAACAAAAACGTTTCTTACACGCGATAGCCACCAGTCATCATGCTGCACACCAACTACAGGCCTGGATGCATCTGAAAAACTTGCCTTTAATAGACGAGTCATATCTAGCGGCGCTTTTTTATAGCATAGGTTTTTGGTCGCTATGGCTACATGCACCTTTACATATGCAGCAAATCCAAATGCGGATCCACGAACAGAACCACGACCCCGTGGAAGCGGAGAGCGAAATACTGGGCTGTAGCATGCAGATGATTTCTAAAAACCTAGCAAAGACATGGCAACTTTCTGAATTAACTCAACTTTCTCAAGATCACAGCACCTCTCCATCTTTCGAAACATTAACCAAACTTCATAAAAGAGCCTTAAAAGATCCGAACATTAGCGGACTAGAGCTTAGAGAATTAAACCATATCACCCAGCAAAAGCACTTTCCGATAAAGCTAGCTAACTGGCTCGCTTTACATGCCTCAAGAAGCTGGTATTCACAGAGTACGATGCGAAACATTGACTTAGTCAGTGATTATTTAAACCTTTCAAAAGAACAAACCATTGCACTCATTCACCGTTACTGTGGAAATTCTTCGAGAGATTACTTCGCCCCTGGTATTGCATCTCCAGCCTGCCAATTGCTCTTCATCCCCTCGCCTATAAAACCTCATTACAAAATGGGCACTAAAGAATTAGCAGCGAACCAACTTCAACACCCGAAACCAGAAGTGCCTATGATCAAAAATATTGATCTGGCAGCTAGCGATCATCTCTATTTAAATATAAATTTTTATCAGTTAATCGATAAGCATTTAACGGCCAACGAAAAAAAATCCAAGTTCGAAAAACCAACTCAGGTATTGCTCGCATTATTACAAGGTTTAGAAAAAGGATTGGGCATAGAGCGACTTGCTTTAATGTCTATCAGCAAAAAAAATCAGACTTTGCAAACGATACAAACGATTGGTTTTGCAGAAGAGGACGCAATCAAGCACTTCAAAAACACTTATACTGAAGATGCTTTATTCGCCGATCTTTGCAGCCGCCAGTGTTATTATATATTTGATGAAAATACCGAGCACAAACTATCAAAAAAGATAAAGCCTGCAACTTTGGCTATATTTAGTAGTGAGTTTATGATTATTTCAATTTTTAGAGTTAATCAACCTATCGCAGCCATCTATTTAGATATGCACGAGCAACCAATTTCCAACTTCATTCGCGAAAGATGCAGACATTTGTGTTACGCGAGCTCACACGCACTGGAACTATTATAAGAAACCCCTGATGCACTCACAATCAGCATAGTTCATTCAAGACAGAGCCTGAATGACTAGTAGCATCAGTAAAACACGGAACAGAGCGCACTAATCTCTCGATACGCTCTGTGATATTGATATATAAAAACTTTAACCACCGTCAAAAGCTGCTCTTAGCAGCTTTCCCGAGAGGAGATACAGCTCCTTAGCACGTTTAACTTGGGCGCTTTCTACCTACTTCTTGACGCACTCGTTGATTTTTATAACGTCGCTCGAATCCAGCTTTTTCAGCAGGCTTCATTTTTAGTGGTTTTTTATCTCCAAGCTCCAGCTTTTTTGCCAACACTTTAACATCTTTGATATCTAACTCTTTCCAAGTTCCGATTTTAACATCACTTGGCATAAAGATTGTCCCATAGCGAACCCGCTTCAACCGGCTGACTTTAATCCCCTGAGACTCCCAGAGTCTACGCACCTCTCTGTTGCGCCCTTCCATCACTACACAGTGATACCACTTATTCGCACCATCACCATCAAAGAACTGAACATCGGTGAATTTTGCCATGCCATCTTCCAACAAAACACCCTCTTTCAATCGAGCGATCATCTCATCATCTATATTGCCTAACACACGAACCGCATATTCACGGTCAATATTTGCCGACGGGTGCATCATTTTATTAGCCAGCTCACCATCACTGGTAAAAATCAATAATCCAGAGGTATTTATATCTAAACGGCCGATTGCTATCCAGCGACTATTCTTTAAAGGAGGCAAGTGATCATATACTGTTGGCCGTCCTTCAGGGTCATGTCGGGTCGACACTTCGCCGACAGGCTTGTTGTAGATCAGCACCCTTCTAGGGCAGTCAACTTCAGACACTAATTCAATTTTACGACCGTCCAGCTGAATCACATCTCTGCGCGTCACCCGATCCCCTAATTTTGCCTTATCACCATTGATAGAAAATCTACCTTGATCTATCCAGCGCTCCATCTCACGACGTGAACCATATCCGGAGCGCGCCAGTACTTTTTGTAATTTTTCATCACTCATTTATGACGCATCCTCTAAAAAGTTAAAAAAAAAGCCCCCTGATCATTCAGAGAGCTTCTAGGTTTTTTCTATTGTACAGTATTTATGTAATTAAGCAGCTTTCTTTTGTTGCATTATTGGCATCAAAATACTGCTGAAAAACCACTGGGGTACGACCGCGACCCGACCATTCATGAGTGATATCATCAACCACCACTCGATATTTAGCCTTTACTTTTTTCTTGACCACCATTGGAATGATATCTACAAGGTCTTCAAAATCAACACCAGAATCTAACATTGCCTGGCGAATTGTCGCTATTTTTTTTATTTTCGCCTGCTTTTCCTCAATCAGTTTTTTATCTTGTAATTGATGCTCTTTTAAAATATTTGTCAAATCAGCAATAACTTTACTTAATTCATCAATTGATAATTCTTGGCACTGTTTACGGAGCGAGTTTCTACGCGTTAGTATTCTTACAAAATCAGTCATCACTATTTCCAGTTAATATCTTAGTAGTGGCAATTTAACTCACATATAAACAGATATCAAGATAAAAACAATCGATATTATTTATTATAATTAATAACAGTTACTAAAAGTTATTAACATCTCCGGCACCGGTTCTAATTATTTGCGGAACATCTTCTACTAAATTAATAACACTGGTTGCCTCCATCCCACAATAACCTCCATCAATAACTAAATCGACTTGGTGCTGCAATATATCTCTAATTTCATAGGGGTCAGTTAGTGGATCTGTTTCATTGGGAAGAATTAAAGAAGTACTCATGATCGGCTCTCCAAGTTCTCTCATTAATTCTAGAGCTATGTTGCTATCGGGAATCCTCAAGCCAATGGTTTTTCGCTTGGGGTGCAACAACCTTCTCGGCACTTCTGATGTCGCCCTTAATATAAAAGTATAAGCGCCAGGAGTGTAAGCTTTAAGGATTCGATACTGCTGGTTGTTGACTTTCGCATAGGTGCCTATCTCGCTTAAATCTTGACAAACTAAAGTGAAATTGTGTTTATCATCTAATTTCCTGATACGCTTTATTCGATCCACCGCATTTTTATCCCCAAGATGACAACCTATTGCATAGGCACAATCGGTTGGATATATAACCAAACCTCCCTTGCGAATTATTGCCACCGCCTGTTGAATTAATCGCTTTTGAGGATTATCAGGGTGTATTTGAAATAATTGACTCATAAAACCTCTTGAGTAAGTTGGTAATATTTAATTCACTCTGGAATAAATTTTTATTGTACTAATATCAAATTGATACTAGACACTTAAGTTTAAACATTTAGATAACACATGTGGCAAACCTGCTGGCAATATAGGATACCGCCCCAAAACAGTCCATTTATTTTTTGAGGTATGAAAATCGCTGCCGGCAGATACTAGCAATTGATTTTTTTCCACTTCATATTGTAAAATATTTTGCTGTTCGCGATTAATACCTGGGTAGCTAATTTCAATTCCAGTACCGCCTAGTATTTTAAAAGCCGCTATTATTCTTCTTAATTTACTCATCGTTAAATTATATTTAGTCGGATGCGCTAAAATCGACACTCCGCCACACAGCGATATCATCTGTAACACTGTTTCTAACTCTGGCCAAGCTACTTTAACATTGGCCGGCTTTCCCGCGCCTAGGTATTTTTTAAAGGCCTCAGCTTCGGTGGTAACTATCTTTAAATCACAAAGCACCTTAGCAAAGTGCGGACGACCGATTTGACCTTGTCCTGACTTACTAATGACCAGCGCTAATATATCCGGCAATTTCCTTTTGATCAGCCTTTGTGCGATACGCTCAGCTCGGTCTATACGCAGCTCTTTAAGTAGCGACAGATGCTCCAATAGAACCGGGTGGTTAATATCTATATCCAGAGCGACTATGTGCAAAATTTGATTATCTAGCAAGCAGGTAAACTCTGCCCCCGAAACAAGTTTAATTTGCCTACTGAGCAACCCTTGCTGTTGCAGCTCAATAAGTTGACGGTAACCATCAACGGTATCGTGATCGGTGACTGCCAACACTTCAACTTCTTGTTCAAGGGCTAATTCATAAAGTTCTTCAGGAGACAATTCCCCGTCAGATACGGTGGTGTGACAATGTAAATCATAGTTGGGAAAATTCATAATAATCTGATTTTAAAGGGGCTGCTAAAATAAAAATATAGGTTGATACTTAAATCCAAACCCAACATCGGGATGAAAGAGAATAAGTACCATATTTTGATACACTAATATTTTACACTGCTTATCTCACTCAATCACTGCATCTAGCTTAAATTATTATATATATTATCAGTGATGCCGATAGATACTGAAATTATTTTTAAATATATCCACAACTAGCGCTGATTATCTGGTAAATTTGCTGCCAATTCATTCAACTGACCAGAGTCTTTATCGATCCCATGAAATTATTTTTAGAGCTTTTCCCAATTATTATCTTTTTCGGTGTATATAAATATACTGGTGATATTATTACTGCCACCGCAGTACTAATTCCAGCAACGATTCTATCAGTTGGCTACACTTGGATAAAAACTAAGAAAATTGAAAAGATGCAAATAGTAACTTTAGTGCTGATCATTGTGATGGGCGGAGCAACCGTCATCCTCAAAGACAAGACCTTTATACAATGGAAGCCATCCGTTTTATACTGGCTGTTTGCGGTGGTTTTAATCGGCAGTCAATTTATTGGTCAAAAAACTATCATTCAGCGCATGCTGGGAGCACAAATAGATTTAAAAGCAAATATTTGGAAAAAGCTCAATATAGCTTGGTTTCTGTTCTTTACTGGCATGGGAGCTTTAAATTTATATGTAGTCTTTAATTATTCAGAGTCGACATGGGTCGATTTTAAACTGTTTGGCGCAACCGGTTTACTGTTTTTATTTTTACTCTTACAGGGATTATATATTTACAAAAACAGTGAAACACAAGATACCCCACCCTCCCCATAGGACTTTACTCATGTTGTATGCATTTATCGCCGAAGACAAAGCAAATTCTTTAACCTTAAGATTAAACGCTAGGCCCGCACACCTCGCCCGTTTAACTACTTTAAAAGAACAGGGACGTCTAATACTCGCTGGCCCACATCCCGCTATCGATAGCGAAGACCCTGCGCAGGCAGGATTTTCCGGCAGCCTGATCGTCGCAGAGTTCAATTCTCTAGCCGATGCAGAGCTGTGGGCAAGCGAAGATCCGTACACAAAACAAGGTGTTTATGAAAAAGTTACCGTAAAACCCTTCAAAAAAGTACTCCCTTAGCGAATTTATTGCTAGACTACTTGGTACTGCTAAGATTTAGGGTTCCAAATAACGGGAACAACCAGTAGAATAGCTAAACATGCGCATGCCAATTTTTTAAATGGCACTTTGAGTCACGGTGGTGTGCAAGTGATGTTAGTAGTTATATTCACACTATAAAGGAAGTTTAAAATGAAAAAGTTCGCTATTACTGCCAGCATGGCGCTAGCGGTGACTCTATCTGCATCTGCGATGGCGCACCAAGAAAACCACGGTTACGTAACTAACTCAAACGGAGCAATTTGGCGCACCAGCACTGGCGCTTGCCTTAAGCACTCTTCTTGGTCTGATGCAGATCAAGCTGCTTGCGACGGAAGCCCTGCTCCTACTGCTGCTGTAATTTCAGCTGCTAAAAAATTCGCAGTTTTCTTTGATTTTGACAGCGCTACAGTTGGTAACGTTGCTCAAATCGCTGAATACATCAACGGTTTATCTAAAGCTGGTAATGTTAGCCTAATCGGTCACGCTGACCCAATCGGTAACAATGCTTACAACATGGCTCTTTCACAAAAGCGTGCTGTTAACGTAGCAAATGCACTGACACAAGCTGGTGTTAAGCCCTCTTCTATCTCAGTTGATTACCAAGGTGAGTCTGCACCTCAAGCACAGTGTTCTGGCCGTGGTGCTGAACTAATCAGCTGCTTGCGCGCTGATCGTCGCGTTGACGTACAAATCGGCGGATAATTGCCGTTAACTACGCTGAACTTTAATTAATTCAGCTTATAATAAAAATCCTCGCTAGCTGCGGGGATTTTTTTTGTCTAAGCGCCACTCCTTCGTTTTACAGAACTCACCGACAGCCACTTGCCTATTTAAGAACATACCTCTCAACAAGCCACGCATCTTCCCTGCGATCAACTACCCCCCCTATATCCACGAAAGAGAACCCCGATAATGATGAGCTTTGATCAAGTTTTCTGACCAAAGAGCTAACCCCAAGGGAATCTATCATTTCCCACTCAAGCAATCTTAGGCAATAAAAAGCCAGCTTCACGCTGGCTTTTTAAGTTCAAATTTCCATATCTTAGCGCTAGCTCAACCAAACCCTAGCATTTCTGAACAGACGCATCCAAGCACCGTCTTCCTGCCACTCATCGGGAGCCCAAGAATTTTGTACCGCTCTGAATACTCGCTCTGGATGAGGCATCATTATCGTCACCCTACCATCGACAGAGGTCATACCCGCCACTCCAAAAGGGGAGCCGTTTGGATTTTGCGGATAGTGCTCAGTTTGCTGCCCAAAATTATCGACATACCTTAATGCGACTTTGCCGGAGCTGCCGGCCGCTAGCGATTTGTCCCGCTCGGCAAATTCGGCGTATCCTTCACCATGAGCTATCGCAATCGGCATTATTGATCCCTGCATACCCTGCAAAAAGACCGACGCCGACTCCTGCACTTGCGCTAACGCTACCCGTCCTTCAAACTGCTCAGATTTATTTCTAACAAAGGCCGGCCAATGCTCAGAGCCCGGCACTATCTGCTGCAAATTAGAGATCATTTGACAGCCATTACATACACCTAACGCCAATGTGTCAGTTCGCTCAAAATAAGCGGCGAACTGATCCCTGGCGACATTGTTGAATAAAATTGATTTAGCCCAACCCTCACCGGCACCTAGTACATCTCCATAGGAGAAACCACCACAGGCGACCAGCGCTTTAAAATCTGTTAATGAAACCCGACCAGCCAATATGTCACTCATGTGCACATCGACACTATCAAAACCTGCACGGTCGAACGCAGCGGCCATTTCAATTTGCCCATTCACTCCCTGCTCTCTCAATACTGCAACCTTAGGCCTGACACCAGTTGCTATATAAGGTGCTGCTATGTCCTGATTAATATCAAAGCTTAAAGATACATTGAGCCCAGGGTCTTGTGCATTATCGATCAAACTAAATTCTTGCTCGGCACACTCAGGGTTATCGCGAAGCTTCTGCAGCTGATAAGAGGTTGCCGACCAAGTCTTTTGTAACAGCACTCTTTTTTCACTGAATATTTCATCTTCATCAAAGTGTATTCGTATTTCATCGTCCCAATTCAGCGAACCTATCACACAGCTAATATCGCCGAGCCCCGCCGCATTTAATTCGGTAAGCACTTCGATAGTGTCTTCTTTCTTTACTTGAATAACACCACCTAGCTCTTCATTGAACAACGCAGCCAAGCAGCCTTCGCTAGATTCAGCCAGCAGGTCCAAATTAATATCTAGACCGACGTGCCCGGCAAAACTCATTTCAGCAACCGTGGTCAACAAGCCGCCATCGGACCTATCGTGATAGGCAATAATCATGCCCTGTTTATTTAATTCTTGAATTGCCGCAAAGTAAGTTTTTAACAGGGCGGGATTATCCACATCGGGAACGTCCTCGCCCACTGCGTTATAAACCTGGGCGAGCGCAGAGAGTCCAAGGCGATTCTTGCCCTCACCCAAATCGATAAGTATCAGGTCTGTAGCACCTAAATCATCGCGTAATTGCGGCGTAAGTGAGCGGCGCACATCAGTGACTGGCGCAAAACCAGATATAACCACCGACATTGGAGATGTGACACTTTTTTGCTCTCCCTCATCTTGCCACTGCGTACGCATTGACATTGAGTCTTTACCCACTGGAATTGTCAGACCCAGCGCTGGACACAACTCCATACCAACCGCCTTGACGGTATCGTAGAGTTTTTCATCTTCACCGGGGTGCCCAGCGGCGACCATCCAGTTCGCTGAAAGCTTGATATCGCTGATATTTTCAATCGCCGCGGCGGCCATATTAGTAATAGTTTCGCCAATGGCGATGCGTCCAGAGGCAGCTGCATTTACCAGCGCTAGCGGAGTCCTCTCGCCCATCGCCATCGCCTCGCCTCGATAACCCTGGTATGACGCCGTAGTCACCGCACAATCCGCAACTGGCACTTGCCAGGGGCCAACCATTTGATCTCTGGCAACTTGGCCGGTAATGGTGCGATCACCAATGGTAATTAAAAATGCTTTAGAGGCGACCGCTGGCAAACTCAACACTCTATTGACCGCATCTGCCAGCTCTATATCTACCGACTCAAACGCTGCTACTTGATACTCAACCCGCTCGACACTGCGATGCATTTTTGGTGGTTTACCAAACAGCACATCCATCGGCATATCCACCGGCTTGTTCTTGAAGTGCTTATCACCCAAGGTTAGATAGTGATCTTTAGTGGCTTCACCGACAATCGAAAAAGGGCAGCGCTCTCGATCACACAACTGTGCAAATAACGCTAGATTTTCTGGAGAGACCGCCAGCACATAGCGCTCTTGAGATTCGTTACTCCAAATTCCCAATGGCGACATGCCCGGCTCATCATTGTGCACTTCTCGCAGCTCAAAATCAGCACCGCGACCACCATCTTTAACTAACTCTGGAAAAGCATTAGACAGCCCTCCCGCACCAACATCATGAATAAAGGCAATGGGGTTGTTGTCACCGAGCTGCCAACACCGATCAATAACTTCTTGGCAGCGCCGCTCCATTTCTGGATTGCCGCGCTGCACTGAGGCAAAATCTAAACTTTCAGCAGAGCTTCCCGAGGCCATTGATGATGCAGCGCTGCCGCCCAAACCAATCAACATTGAGGGACCGCCGAGACAAATCAGCTTAGCCCCCACTTCAATTTCACCTTTCTCGACATGCTCAGATTTGATGTTCCCCATCCCCCCTGCAATCATAATCGGCTTGTGGTAACCTCGCATTTCAAGGCCCGCGGCACCATTCACTTCCTGCTCAAAGGTTCTAAAGTAACCACATAAGTTAGGTCGCCCAAATTCATTGTTAAAAGCCGCTCCGCCGACTGGCCCCTCAATCATAATATCTAATGCGGACACTATTCGACTCGGCTTCCCGTACTGAGACTCCCAAGGCTGAATAAATCCTGGAATTTTAAGATCTGATACGGTAAAACCCGACAGGCCCGCTTTAGGCTTTCCGCCTCGACCGGTCGCACCTTCATCTCGAATTTCACCCCCAGAACCGGTGGCCGCCCCCGAAAAAGGAGCGATAGCTGTCGGGTGATTATGCGTCTCTACTTTAATCAGAATTTCAATTGACTCTTCGCTGTATGCGTATTGATGCGCAGTGGGAAGCCCGGTCTGTATAGGATAGAAACGTGGCGCAACACTGCCGACAATCACTGCCGCATTATCTTTATAAGCTGACAGTACATTTTCTCCCCCCAGCTCATTCGTATTGCGAATCATTGCAAATAGCGATTTTTCTTGCGCCTCGCCATCAATATCCCAAGAGGCATTGAAAATTTTGTGCCGACAGTGCTCAGAATTAGCTTGAGCAAACATCATTAGCTCAACATCGGAAGGATTACGCGCTAACTTACTAAAAGCATCAACTAGGTAATCAATTTCATCATCTGCTAGCGCTAGCCCCAACTCAGCATTGGCGGCGACTAATGCCTGCTTGCCCAAGCCAATAATATCTACTTGCTGCATCGGCTCCGGCTCAGCTTGATCAAACAAGCGCTGCGCTAGCTCAATACTTGGAAACACCTGCTCTACCATGCGATCGTGCACTAATAACTCTAGCTGCTTTTGCTCATCCACTGTTAACTCGCGATTTGCTGCCACGTAAAATGCAGTTCCTCGCTCAAGGCGTTTAACTTGCGATAAACCACAGTTAATGGCAATATCAGTAGCTTTACTGGACCAGGGAGAAATGGTGCCCACTCTTGGAGTAACAAATAATAGTTGCCCCACCAGCTCTTCTCGGGCAACTGACGGTCCATATTGTAGAATAGTTTCAAGCTGGGAATGCTCGGATTCGCTAAGTGAACCCTGCAGCTCTAGTAAGTGGATGTACTCGGCGTAAACACCACTCACCGCAGGCACTGCTTGCTGTAAAGTGGTCAATAATTTCAGTTTACGGAACTTTGAAAGAGCGGGGGCACCACGCAAAATAAACATTTTTTGATCGATCCTCATGGGAAAAAGACACGGCAGAATTTGCTCGGTATTTTACCTTAGACACAACCATTAGAGTACTAGTAAAACTTCAATATGAGTCGAAAAACCTGTTCATTTTACTTTTTAGCTTTTTTCTTCAGCCTTTGCCTGATGATTTTTCTTGGCTTACATTTAAACAGTCAAAAAAGCACTCAGCTAGCTTCTATTCTTAAAAATAATGAGCTGCGAATAAGCACTATAAACTCTGCTGACACCTACTTTTTAGATAAAAATTTACCCTCTGGATTTGAATACGATCTCGCCACCGCCTTCGCCGAACATTTAAATGTACGGCTAAAACTAACCGTGCGAATTGACCCTGCACAATTGACTAAAGATCTTATTTCCAGAGACAGCCACATAAGCATCCCCGGGCGATCAGAAACAACCCCAAACACAGCTTCGATTCTTACAACAATCAGCTACACCAGCAACCAATCTGTCGTCATCTACCGGGAAACCCGCGGCATAAAGTACCCGAGAGGACTAAAAAACATTGTTGGCCGTCGCATACTCTTAGCCACCGGCTCAGCTCAAGAATCACAAATCAGCAGACAGCATTTTCTGCACCCAACACTAAGTTGGGAGAGCATCAAACATATTACTACCTACGAAATACTTGAGCGAGTATTCAATAAAGAAGCAGATATCGCGATTATTAGCCTACTGGATTTTCAAGCCATAGGCCCCTTCTTTCCCGGCTTGAAGATAGGCTTCAAACTTCAAAACCCACAAAAAACCCACTGGCTAATCGTCGACAAAAAAGACCACTCGCTACAGAGAGCAGTCAATACATTCCTCAGTTTAGAATCAACCAAAACACTGGTCAAAACGCTCAACAAAAAATATTATCAAAGTAGTAATCCTTTAAATTATTTTGACACGGTCACCTTTAAAAATGATTTCAACATTCGCCTCCCCGCTTTGGAACAACACTTCAGAGCAGCAGCTAAAAAATACAACACTGACTGGTTGCTACTAGCCGCTATTGCCTACCAGGAGTCACACTGGAACCCAAAAGCAGTTTCCCCTACCGGGGTAAAAGGCATTATGATGCTCACCAAAGCTGCCGCCAAAGAAGTAAAGGTGACTGACAGAACAGATCCAATTCAAAGTATTTTTGGTGGTGCTGAATACTTGCGAAACGTCAAAGAAAAAATACCCTCAAGGATTCAAGAGCCAGATCGTACTTTTTTAGCACTGGCGGGATATAACACCGGATTCGGACATGTAGAAGATGCTAGAATTTTAGCCACCAGAGCTGGCCTCAACCCCGACTCTTGGGCCGTGGTAAACAAACAGCTACCTTTGCTGACTAAAGCTAAGTATTACACGACCGTAAAACACGGCTACGCTCGCGGCTATGAACCGGTCAATTATGTGAAAAACATCCGACAGTATTTAAAAATTCTTACCTGGGAGAAAGAGCAACAATTACTTCAGCAATCTATCGACATCCAGCAGCAAAAGCTCAGTGAAAAAAACACCCCAACATCTCAGAAGCCAACCCAAGAACAGCCCGTGAACGAAACTCCTTCTACCTTATAATGCACACCTTTCAACAGTTACTATTTAGCGGCTCAGCATAACTTACCCAGAGGGTATGATAACTGCGCTCGGCAACACGGCGTTAAACACCGATTCTACGAGCTCATTTACACCAGTAATACCCATAAAGAAAGACACACTGTACCCAAAGTGAAGGGCATACTAACTCCACTATTTCGCCGGTACTTGCCTTGCTTTACCTTCGATCGCAACGTGCTGTAGAGGTCTTATTTAAGCTGCCGGCTAACTTTCTTCTCTTTGCGTCGACGACGGAAAAAATCAGACAAAACCTGACCACAGCGCTGCGCCTCAATCCCAGAAAAAACATTGACATGATGATTCATACAATCTTGTTTGAACAACTGCAGATGACTTTCAACGGCGCCAGATTTTAATTCGTGAGCGCCAAAGTAGAGGTTTTTTATGCGACTGTGCAGGAGAGCACCGGCGCACATCGCACACGGCTCAAGAGTGACATAGAGGTCCGCATTAACTAAGCGGTAGTTGGCGATATTTTTCGCCGCCTCGCGAAGCGCTTGTATTTCAGCGTGTGCAGTAGGATCATGACGATGTATAGGCCCATTACTTCCCCGACCTATAATTTCGCCATTCAACACCACCACCGCCCCGACAGGAACTTCATTATTTTCAGCAGCCGCCTGTGCTAGGAGCAAAGCCTGCTGCATCCAATATTCCGGGGTTTTCAATTCCAGGGCTTCCAATGATGAAGATTTAATTGCCATTCAAACTGCCGACTAACGCGCTATTATTCCCACTCAATGGTGGCTGGCGGCTTACTTGACACATCGTAAGTCACTCGAGAAACTCGAGATATCTCATTGATAATCCGACCTGACACTGTCTCTAACAATTCATAGGGCAAATGCGCCCAACGAGCGGTCATAAAATCAATCGTTTCGACAGCGCGCAGGGCAATCACAAATTCATAGCGTCGCGCATCACCAACTACACCAACTGATTTAACTGGCAGGAACACAGCAAATGCCTGACTGGTTTTATCGTACCAACCTGAGCTGTTTAGCTCTTCCATGAAGATAGCATCCGCAGCACGCAAAATATCAGCGTACTCTTTAGTCACTTCTCCTAAAATCCGCACCCCTAAACCCGGCCCTGGGAACGGATGACGATAGACCATTTTTTCAGGTAGTCCTAACTCTACGCCCAGCTTGCGAACTTCATCTTTAAACAGCTCGCGCAGCGGCTCCACTAGCTCAAACGCCATATCATCAGGCAGACCACCAACATTATGATGCGACTTTATGACATGCGCTTTACCGGTTTTCGCCGCTGCTGATTCAATCACATCCGGGTAGATAGTCCCCTGTGCCAAGAAGTTTACATCTTTAAGCTTGGTCGCCTCTTGATCAAACACTTCAATAAAAGTATTGCCGATGATTTTACGCTTTTGCTCTGGATCACTAATACCCTGCAAACGACTTAAAAACATCTCGCTGACATCTGCACGAATCACTTTAACGCCCATGTTATCTGCAAACATCGACATTACTTGATCGCCTTCATTTAAACGCAACAAGCCGTTATCAACAAACACACAAGTTAGCTGATCGCCAATCGCCTTGTGCAATAATGCAGCAACAACCGATGAGTCAACCCCACCAGACAAGCCCAGTAACACTTTTCTATCGCCCACTTGCGCACGTACTTTTGCAATTTGATCCGCGACGATGTTCGCCGATGTCCAAAGCGCTTTAGCCTGGCAAATATCAAGCACGAAACGCTCTAAGATAGCTCCTCCCTGCTTGGTATGAGTCACTTCAGGATGAAATTGCACCCCATAGTAGTTTTTCAGTGGATCACACATTGCCGCAATGGGTGCCGAGTCTGTCGATGCGATGACGCTAAAGCCATCCGGTAATTCTACGACTTTATCTCCATGACTCATCCAAACATCTAAAAGCGAAGCTCCGTTATTGGCCAGCTGATCTTGCAAACCGTCCAGCAAACTACTGCTACTATCTGCCAAGCGTACTTTCGCATAGCCAAATTCACGGTGTGAGGACACCTCGACCTTTCCACCTAGCTGAGCTGCCATTGCCTGCATGCCGTAGCAAATTCCTAAAATCGGCACACTGGCATCAAAAACGACCTGTGCCACGGTTGGTGACTCACCGTTAGTGACAGACTCAGGACCACCTGCCAAAATAAAACCTTTAGCATTAAAGGCTGTAATTTCTTCCGCTGGACAATCCCAGGGATAAATCTCACAGTAAACCCCAATTTCACGGACTCTTCGGGCAATAAGTTGCGTGTACTGCGAACCAAAGTCTAAAATCAAAATTCTTTGTGAATGTATATCTGCGCTCATAATTTGGAACTCCATCGTCGCTGATTGGCGATAGCAAATAAAAAAGCAGAGCTTTATCGCACCCCGCTTGTGACGAATTACTTAATTCAAATACGGTAATTTGGCGATTCTTTAGTAATACTTACATCGTGCACATGACTTTCATTCATGCCGGCACTAGTGATACGCACAAAGGTTGGAACGGTGCGCATTTTTTCAATATCGGCACAGCCTGTGTAGCCCATAGAAGCTCTAAGCCCACCCATCAATTGATGTACAACACCTTTCATGGTGCCTTTACAGGGAACTCGACCTTCGATCCCCTCTGGCACCAATTTCTCAGCGCCCTCTGCTGCATCTTGAAAATAGCGATCTGATGAACCCGAGCTCTGTGCCATAGCACCAATAGAGCCCATGCCGCGGTATGACTTATAAGCGCGGCCCTGAAACAATTCTATCTCGCCAGGCGCCTCGTCAGTGCCCGCCAACATTGAACCAACCATCACCGCAGAAGCACCTGCTGCAATTGCTTTTGCAATATCTCCAGAAAAGCGAATTCCACCATCGGCAATTAAAGGGATGCCTCGATCTTTTAACGCCTCTGCCACATTGGCAACAGCAGTGATCTGCGGCACACCAATTCCAGATACGATACGAGTAGTACAAATTGATCCTGGACCTATGCCGACTTTAACACCATCGGCACCGGCATCTGCCAGGGCGATAGCGGCCGCTGCTGTAGCGATGTTACCACCGATCACCTGCACCTGAGGAAAGCTTTTCTTGATCCAAGCAACTCGATCTATAACACCTCTAGAGTGACCGTGCGCAGTATCAACAATGATGACATCGACACCGGCCTCTACTAACAATTTAACTCTTTCTGGAGTCTCGGGACCAGTACCGACAGCGGCACCGACCAACAGTCGACCCTCGGCATCTTTTGCAGCATTTGGAAATGCTTGTGCCTTGTACATATCTTTAACGGTCATCATGCCTTTTAAAGCAAAATCACCGTCCACCACCAAGATTTTTTCAATGCGGTGTTTACGCAACAGATTGCGCACTTTTTCCTGATCGACACCTTCCTCAACAGTCACTAACCTCTCTTTAGGGGTCATGATCGAGGCAACTTTAGCGTCTAAGTAATTTTCAAAGCGCATATCACGACTGGTAACAAGACCAACTAACAAGCCATCATCGACCACCGGAAAACCGGAAAAACCAAGGGCATCTGCCATGTTTCGCAAATCCCCAACCGTCATATCAGAACTGCAAGTGATAGGATCACTAACCACTCCAGCCTCATATCTCTTTACCTTATCAACTTCACGGGCCTGCTCTTGAGGGGTAAGGTTTTTATGCACAATACCAATACCACCTTCCTGCGCCATGGCAATCGCCAGACCAGATTCAGTGACAGTATCCATCGCAGCGGAGGCAAGCGGGATGTTAAGGGAGATTTCTTTAGTAATACGGGAGACAAGGGAAACATCTTTTGGCAACACCTCAGAATAACCAGGTATTAACAAAACATCGTCAAAGGTCAGAGCCTCTTCATCGATTCGCAACATAATTAACAATCCTACCAGAATGGATCTACGGTTAAAAATAAGCGCTATATCATACCCAGAACTAGCGACGGGAACAATCAGAATTAATCGAACACAACATATATTTCACCACTTATTTTCTAATCGCTTTCCAGAGCGACTCTAACTCCCCTGCACTACTGCTTTAGTTTAGTATAAGCCGATGAATCCATATAAAAGTTTTAGCCCACAGGCTTACGCAAGCCCTATTTCAGGAAGAGCATCTGCCGCTGACACCAGCGCCATGTCTGTCACCCAGTTGAATAGACAAGTCAAATCAATGCTAGAAAACTCCTTTTTAAGCTTAAGAGTACAGGGAGAGCTATCTAATTTAGCCAAACCTAGCTCCGGCCACTGGTACTTCACCTTAAAAGACACTAAGGCACAAATACGCTGCGCGATGTTCAAAGGCAGCAACCGACACCTCAACTTCGCGCCCAAGGAAGGTGACGAGGTCATTGTTCAAGCAAAAGTAAGCCTTTATGAAGGCAGGGGCGACTATCAACTGATTTGCAACAGCATGGAAGAGGCTGGATCAGGTCGATTGCAACTAGCCTTTGAACAACTCAAAGCTAAACTACTCAAAGAGGGAGTGTTTGACGCTAGTTACAAAAAAAGCATCCCATCACTGGTTAAGCATTTAGCGGTTATCACCTCACCGACCGGCGCCGCTGTTCACGATGTTCTCAGTGTTTTAAAAAGACGTTTCCCAGGCTTGGCGGTGACTATCTATCCATGCCAAGTTCAAGGCGCCCAAGCGGCAGCTTCCATTGTTAAAGCCTTGCAAACAGTACAGGAACAACAGGTCTGCGACTTAGTACTGATCACTAGAGGCGGAGGCTCTCTAGAAGACCTATGGCCATTTAATGAGGAGCAACTAGCGAGAAGTATTTTTGCCTGCACCCTACCGGTAATTAGCGCGGTTGGGCATGAAGTCGATTTTTCAATCTGTGATTTAGTCGCCGATTACCGAGCGCCTACCCCCTCGGCTGCCGCAGAAATCATCAGCCCAGACCAAGACAACTTAAGAATCAAGATCGACCAGTTACAAAAATCTCTAATCAGTAATATCAACGCCACTCTTGCCAACAACCACAAGCATCACCAGGCACTAGCTGCCAGATTAAAATCTCCGCAACAGAAGCTGCAATTACAGCAGCTGCAGCTGAGCGCCTTACGAAACCGACTAGCGATTCCAACCAAAGACACGCTGAATGCCGCAAAACAACAATTGAGCTTTAACCGACAAAAGGTAATGAGCCTCAACCCGCAAACAATGATCAACAATAATAATACCCAGCTTGCACATCTGCACGACCAGCTCGTGCAATTCACCCATCATCAACACTTGAATTATCGCCACAAATTAAGCTCAGCCGCCGCCATGCTGCATAGCGTAAGCCCTCTATCAACTCTGGAAAGAGGCTACAGCATTACCATAACCGAGCGACAGACAATCACTAAATACCAACAAGTCGAGATCGGCCAAATCATCACCACTAAATTACATAGCGGAGAGATTGAAAGCACTATCACCAACATACACCCTGAATAACTATATACGGAGCCTCAAAACCTGTCATTCACGCCTATCCAGCACAGAGATCAGCGCTGGATTTAACAAAGCCTCTAGAGCAAGCATTAAATCTATGCTAGCCTTCGTCTTACAATACGCTAGGGGCGAATAACACTTCCACCCTAAAAGGCGTGCTTCTAGCAACCAGCTGAATTGATGGTTTCAAAGTAAATATTGGGCACCAGACATTATACAAGCTAAGCAATTTTAGCTTCGGTAATAGCGGGGTCAATATTTCAATGAAACAATTGAGATAGCGAGCAGCTAAAGCTAGCCACAAACACTAATTCTGTGTCATTGCCGTTACACACATTTTCAAACTGCAATGCCGCACCAGACTATATGCGATATAAAATGCCTGAATTAAAAATTGAAACAATGGAACAATGTGCCAGCTATGGAATCGGCCGTCAAATGGGTGATCAAATCGCCCAAAACAGCTTTGAGGGAATTGATTTTGCCATTCTAGCAGCTGGGATCGAAGACTCATACAAAGGCAAAGAACTCCGCATTCCGGTGGAGTCAATCCAAGAAGCTTTCGCTAAATTAAACGATCTTCTTAAAGAATCACAAGCAAAAGAACAGCAGGCAGCTAGCGCTGACGGCATTGCATTCCTAAAAGAAAACGCCACTCGCTCTGAAGTCACTACTCTAGATTCAGGTTTGCAATACGAAATTACAGTACAGGGAGATGCTAGCGCCGAGAAAGCCACCGTAAACTCAACGGTACGCTGCCATTACCACGGCACATTAATTGACGGCAACACCTTCGACAGCTCCTACGAAAGAGGCCAACCTGCAGAATTCCCGGTTAGCGGCGTGATTGCCGGCTGGACCGAAGCCTTACAATTAATGAACATCGGCGCCAAGTGGAAACTTTTCATTCCACACGACTTAGCATATGGCACTAATGGCTCACCCGGTGCTATTCCAGGCTGCGCCACGCTAGTTTTCGATGTTGAACTGTTAGCGATCGTATAATTAATGAAGCTACACCACCAAATAAGCGGCGAGGGCTCGGCGCTTATTATTTTACACGGCCTATTTGGCACTCTCGAAAACTGGGGCAGCCAGGCGATAACTTTCAGCCAATCGTTTAAAGTCATCAGTGTTGACCTTAGAAACCATGGTCGCAGCCCGCACTCCAACACAATGAATTATTCGTTGATGGCGGATGATGTCGCTGAGCTGATGCAGGATTTGCAGATACAATCCGCCGCTATAATTGGCCACTCTATGGGCGGTAAAGTAGCGATGCAGCTGGCCCTGCTGCATCCAGAGAAAGTAGACAAACTAATTGTTGTCGATATATCGCCAGTTACCTACAAGCCTCACCACCAGCATATTTTTAACGGTCTATTGAGCATTGATTTAGACAGCCTAGCATCAAGAGCTAGCGCAGACCAACAACTACAAGCATTTGAACAAGACCCTGGGGTTAGAGCTTTTCTGCTCAAGAACCTCTATCGAGATCAGCACAAAAAATTTGCATGGCGCCCAAACATTGCCATTTTGCAAAAAGAATACCACAACCTCAGCCTCGCTCCAGCAGCCAGTACCCAGCACACTGAGCCAAACCCAAGTTTTGCTAAACCGACCCTGTTTATCAAAGGAAAAAACTCAGCTTACATTTTGCCAGCTCACCAAGAGAGTATTAATAGCTTATTCGGCACTGTTAGCTACAAAATGATTGAGGGCGCAGGGCATTGGCCACACGCAGAAAAACCCAAAATTTTCAGCTCAATAGTACTCAAATTCCTACTCTAACGGATTATCATGCCCAAGAATTTTCTTTTAACTAAGGCTTTCCCCGCCAGCGCTGTTTTATTTATTTATTGGTTTGGCAGCTTTAATTTTCCGACCATCATTTTCTTGCCTAGCGCGCTAAGTATTATTATTTTAGTTTTTTACATCACCCGTAAATACGGAGACAAAAAAGCCAGCAAGCTAGATAAATAATGATTGGGAACCTATGCATAAATCCCGCATCCCCTCTGCGGACCCGCAGAGAAAAAGAGAGAGATCCGCAGACCGTCGACAGATCAGCATACTCACAACTGCTGCGCAGCCAAGCAATAACAGCGTAACTTGGATCCGTGACTTCAAAGTGAATACAGAGTGTAAGATATTGGTTTTACAGTGCGATTGAAATACATTAACGGCGAGCTTCGCTAAATAAATACACCCCTGTATAAAACTCATAGCTTCAGTGAATATTTTTTCTAACCTTTGTCGAATCAAGATCTTGCGCTCTACAGTGCAGTAAAGCCTCTGACTCAGGATATGCTTGCGGCGGAAGCTCAAGAACTATGCTGCGCAGTAAAACAACAGACTCAAGTTATAGACAGCTAAATAAAGGCGCGCTCGAACGGCGCACCGGATCAGACATTTTGATCTATCAAAAAACCTTCCGGAAATACTTTACCAAAAGCCCCCGAATCAACCAGCTGGGTATTTAAACGCCTTAAGGTCTCTTGAATTTCATTAATTTGCGTGTTGTACTCTTTAAGCACTTCCAGAGAGTTATCATTACTCTGCTTGCGACTTTCTGCCAAAGCTTGATTCCTATCTTGCTTTGCCTGTTTAAGTTCCTGCTCTGCCAAGTACTCCTGCCGCTCTAATTGCTGCTGCTCAACCTTTAATCCATTTTCCCGAATAGCAATATCTCCGGTTTCAGCACTATCACCTTCGCGTAATTCTGAAAGAGCTTGCAGCGCCAAAGATTTTGCTTCAGCAGCTATTTGCCGATCAGCCGGCGAGGGATCGGACACCGACAGCGCCGCCCGAATGATAACTTGAGCTTTTTCTAAAGTGGCGCGAGGATCGTTTTCTACCGCTGATGTATCAATTGAGACCTTGCCGGAAGTTGCATATAAACGACCATCAGGACCACTGGTAAAATCAAAAGATGGAGCTCCGGCATATTTGCCGCCAACTGCAGAATGGGTCTGCTCGTGCGCTTTTACTTCTCGATCTTGCGCTGCCAACTGCTGCACCACTTTTAATTCAGCTTGCTCTAACTCAATATCTGCAGATAATTTACTCGAGCGCACTTCTACATCAGCGCTTTTTTGACCGCTATCACTAGCCACCGCTAGCGGTGCAGAATCCGCTTTGACCTTTCCATAAACTGCCACAGCAGCTTCTGGCCCAGCCGCTATTTGCGAGACGACGGCGGTTGATTCAACGGTCGACAGCTTGCTCGGCGCTGTGTCTATTTGCAGCGCCTGCGAGGCGAACTGTTGCGCAGACAAATGGGCGACCGACCGCAATTCCCGACCTGAGTCGACCACTGCCAAAGACGAGGGGTGATTTTGAATATTCAAATTCGAGCTATGCAATTCCATCTAAGCACCTCTTTCAAAACTTAAGCTAGACGACAACATCTACATTAGTACCTAGCGTTTCGCTAATACTAGTGACAACTTTAGTTGAGGCTGCTTGAGTACTAGCCGCCAGTGTCGACTCTGCGACAGCGCTTTCTATACTTTTACCTGAGGCGGTTTCAGGGATCGCTGATTTTCCAGTTCCCTGAAAATCGCCAGCTGCCCTAGGATTGTTATCCAATCCTCTATTTAATCCAATTTGACCTGTCTGTAATGAGTTCGCAATATTCATAGCAATCAATCCACTCTATTTTATATCAAACAATTTCAATGAATTGGAACTATAAAGGTCCAATCATTGCTAAATACCAGGACTAATATTGCAGATCAGGATCGCTGAACAACCCTCATCTAGCAACAAGACAATATTCATCACCTAACAGTATAGTACATAAATCGTACAATTAGAAATAATTACAAAAAATACTAAAGTATTGTAGCAATCTGCAGGTACTCAGAGGCGTTTTTCACGGAGCGATCCGGCAGATAGGGAATTGTGCCGATGAGAGGCGCGGCAATCGCGGACTTCAGCGTTTCAACACTCTCGGCACTAGCAGACATTTGTGGGTCGATATGATTGGCCACCCAACCCGCTAGCAATACACCATCGTTCAAAATAGCTTCAACCGTCAACATTGCATGATTAATGCAGCCTAATTTGATACCGACCACTAAGATCACCGGTAGCGAAAGCTCTTTAGGTATTTGCGCCATCGTCTCTCTACTGTTTAGCGGTACTCTCCAGCCACCAGCGCCTTCAACCAATAAAAAATCAACCTTATTCAGCATCGCTCCACGACAAAAGCCGACCACCCTTTGCAAACTTATATTCTTATTTTCATTTTTTGCCGCGACATGCGGCGCTATCGCCTGCTCTAGAGCAATTGGGTTTACCTGCTGATAACTTAGCTTTACCGAGGATGCCTGCATCAGCTTAAGCGCATCGTCATTTCGTAACCCCGCTGCCGTTTGCGTGCAACCAGCCGCTACTGGCTTTAAAGCAAAGCAACTAAAATTTACTTTTTTTGCAGCCTCTAACAAAGCTTGCGAGACGAAGGTTTTACCCACATCTGTATCTGTTCCAGCGATAAAAAATCGATGCTTTTCCATTTGTTACTTCCCGATAATGCGACTTCCCAACCCTTGTGAGACCTCTGCATAACCTACCCAGAGGGTATGATAACTGAGCTCGCAATGTTATGCAGAGGCCTCCTTGTATTAAACACGGGCACAGAAGCTATTAATTTTTTAGCTGCCGTTTTTAGCTAGCACTTTTTCAACTGCAGATAATACACTTCATAACTTGCTGGCAACTTACCATTAGACTGACGAAAACGCTCATAATTTTGTTTAAATTGACTAACCTTTGCCCTGCCAGTTAACCCTTTACTTTCACCTGAGTTCATATTGTGCGCGCCAATTTTCTTTAAATCCGAGGTAAGCTCTTGCAACTTGTGATACTCGAGCACTCTAGTTTGCTGCTGACAAACCTCTAGCGACAAACTGCCCGGCAAACTAGCCAGCAGAACATCCAACGGCACAAAGCTATTCACATGAACATGACTGTCTATCCCCGCCCAGGCTTCTTTTAATTCAAATAAGCTAGCGGGGCCCAAAGTTGCTATGAGGGCGACACCGCCACTCGTTAACACCCTGCTAATTTCACTAAACAGCTGCGGTAAATTTTCACACCACTGAATGGCTAAACTAGAATAAATCAGCTCGACAGAATTGTCTGCCAACGAGATATTTTCGGCATCCGCACACAGCCAGTGGAGCCTTGTTGAGCGATGGCGCTGACGCGCGTGCACTAACATGCCCTCAGCTATATCTAACCCCACCAGCCTCGATGTCGGATAGCGAAGCAACAACTGTTCAGAAAAATAGCCCGTGCCACAGCCTAAGTCTAAAATTTGTTGAATGGCTAATTTTTTACTGTCGTGCAATTCAATCAATTTAAGTAACTTAAGCAACTCATAACCGACCGTGCGTTGCAGCGCAGCGGCGCTGTCATAGGTTATCGCAGCTTTACTAAAAGAATTAGCCACTCTGCTTTTATCTATACACGCGCCCACTTATCGCTCTCCACTGTCGACAGCAGCCAAAAAGCTCAGCAATTTTGTTGCAACTAAATCAGCATCTGACAAAAAGGGTAAGTGCCCGGCTCCCGGTATCGTACATGTCGATATTTTTTTCGACAATTTTTTTAACTGCGAACCCAGAGCAGCCGGTGCCAATTGATCCTGCTCACCATAAATATGCAACGAAGCTATTTCTAACTGTTGTAACTCAGCAAGACTGTCAATTTTCAACCAATTCAAACTAGCAATTAGCTGACTGTGATTGAGCTGCCCATCAATATTTTTTAACTGCTTTAAAATGCTTTTACTCGCTGAACCACCTTGGACCTGCAACCGAAAAAAACCTGACAGCGCCCGCTGCTCACTGCGCAATAAATCATCACCAAATTTTTGCAGCAGCTCCGCCGGCATTGCAGTGTCCCATCCCGGTTTTTGCACAAAACAAGGATTGTAGGCAATCGTAATTAAAGCCCGCACCTTAGTAGGTATTTTTTTGACCAGTAAAGTGGCGATCAGGCCACCTAGCGACCAACCCAATAAAACGCAGTTGCGGGGAATTTCAGCAGCTACTGCTGACAGTATGTGATCAATCGACATTTCTTCGACCTGCGCCACCGACCTCCCAAGTCCGGGTAGATCAATGCAAGTAATTGAAAAATGCTCAGCTAAATTGGGCAACCACGACTGCCAGATATCACTGCTAGTTCCCCAGCCATGCAGCAGCACTAACTCCGGCTTATTGGCTATTACGCGTTTAACATGAATATTCAAAATTGATCTCTTTTACTATTTGTGCCAGTGCTTGTAGCAGTGCCTGTACATCATTTTGACTGTGACCGGCACTTAATGTAACCCTAAGGCGCGCTTGATTGAGAGGCACTGTCGGCGTCCTGATCGCAGTTACTTGCATGCCTAAGGCTGCTAATCTGCTACTAATCAATAATGACTTGGCTGCGCTGCCGATCATTATTGGCTGAATAGCAGTAGACGAGGGCAACAGTACTAGACCGAGTTGCTGACAGCCGATTTTAAAAGCGCTGATTAAGCTTTGTAAATGAGTGCGACGCCAAGCTTCACTTTTAATGATTTTTAAACTCGCTCGACTAGCAGCCGCTATAGCGGGCGGCATACTAGTGGTATAGATGTAAGTTCTAGAGAATTGAATCAAGGTTTCGATCAAGGTTTCACTGCCAGCCACGAACGCACCGGAGGTACCAAATGCTTTACCTAAAGTTCCCATCAAAATAGGCACCTGATGCTGATTAAGCTGCTGCAACTCACTGCAACCGCCGCCTTTTTCTCCCAGGCAACCTATACCGTGGGCATCGTCGATCATCAGCCACGCTTTATGCTCACTTGCCGCGGCAGCCAACTCTGTTATCTTCGCAATATTTCCATCCATACTAAATACTGCGTCGCTGACTACTAACTTTCTGCTGGCGCTTGAGCGCTGTAACTGCAGCGCCAAACTCTGCGGATCATTATGCAGATAACGCTGAAATTTAGCGCCACTTAACAATCCGCCATCAATTAGCGAAGCGTGGTTCAGCTTATCTTGAAACACCCCATCTCCTCTTCCAACTAGGGCATTAATCACCCCTAAATTAGCCATGTAGCCACTGCCAAATAACAGTGCTCGCGGTCGACCACAAAACTCAGCGAGCTCCAACTCTAATTGTTGATGATGATAACTGTGACCATTCACTAAATGCGAGGCCCCGCCACCTACTCCAAACTCATCTGCGGCCTGTTTAAAGCTTTGAATAACTTGAGGATGATTGGCTAAACCTAAATAGTCATTGGAGCTAAAGTTGAGCAGTTTTTTACCGGCAATACTTATCACAGCGCTCTGCGGCCCCTGCAATATTTGCCTGCTGCGATACAGAGACTGCTCTTTCCTCAAGTCTAAAGCTTGCTGTAAATCATCAAAAGACATCTTGCTGCACCCATAAAATGAACTCCACGAAAATTAGCTGCGACTATTGATCCGCATCACCCGCAATTTTTGTGGAGAGGTAATTAAATAATGAGAGACCCCTGCATAACTTACCCAAAGGGTATGATAACTGCGCTCGGCAAGACGGCGTTATGCAGAGGCCTCAATGATAGCCGCGATAACTATCCTGATATTTATCGCAAACTGACACCCTCGCGGGTAGTTAATTGAGAAAGCGCGCTGCATCTACACCCAACAGCTAAGCGGGATAGAAATGAGCGCTGTCTTGGCTCGCCTGAATATCCCGTACCAACATTGCTGTCTGGGTATCATCATCTTCTGAAATTTTCTGTTCAGGGTTAATTCCCAAGCGCTTAAAAAGCAGCAAGTCTTTATGGGTTTCTGGGTTTGGCGTGGTTAGCAAGCACTCCCCATAAAAAATTGAGTTGGCACCGGCAAAGAAAGTCATGGCCTGCATTTCATCGGACATCGCCTGCCTGCCTGCCGACAATCGGACATGAGATTTTGGCATCATGATTCTAGCTGCAGCGATAGTACGCACAAAAATCAAATGATCTAAATCCTCAACATTCTCCATCGGGGTACCCGCTACTTTGACTAGCATGTTGATCGGTACACTCTCCGGGTGAACTGCCATATTAGCGAGCTGCATTAACAGCCCAATCCGATCGTTGGCCGTCTCCCCCATACCCAATATACCGCCACTACAAACCTTCATTCCAGATTCGCGCACATTATGCAAAGTGTCCAACCTATCTTGAAAGGTGCGAGTGGTGATGATTTTATCGTAAAACTCAGGTGAGGTATCTAAATTGTGGTTGTAATAATCGAGCCCCGCCGCGGCTAATTGGTCAGATTTATCCGCATCCAACATCCCCAATGTCATACACGTTTCCAAACCAATTTCTTTGACTTGTTTTACCATTTCAATAACGTATGGCATATCTCTGGCGTGGGGATGCTTCCACGCTGCCCCCATGCAAAAACGCGTAGATCCGGACGCTTTAGCTTGTCGTGCCTTGGCGACAACCGCCTCCACTTCCATCAGCCGCTCTCGCGCAATCCCGGTATTATACCTAGCGCTTTGTGGGCAATATTTACAATCTTCAGGGCAGGCGCCGGTTTTTATAGACAGCAGTGTGCTAACTTGCACTTGGTTGGGATCAAAATTCTCACGGTGCATAGTATGCGCTTTAAAGAGCAAGTCATTGAACGGCATATCAAATAATTCTTGAACTTGGGCTTTTGTCCAATTGTGACGTACCTGTTGGGATGTTTGCATTGACACGATACTCCTACCAAAGCTGGCAACTGAATTAATTTTCTTATCCAGCTATGATAATAGCAACGAAAAATCTGTCAACTTATGAGAGAGGATTAAATAAACAACTGTATGTTTATTGAGCGAAGCTGTATTTTTTGTGACTTGCCCTCAGACAACCACTTAGATGTGTGTAGCCACTGTTTGCAAGATCTCCCATGGCAAGGCAATGCTTGCAGCAAGTGCGCGCTCCCCCTTTCAATAGTCATGGAGACGACCACCATCAAGCAAGCACTGTGTAAAAACTGTATCGAATTACCGCCGTTTTTTCAGCAGACCTTCGCCACTTTCAACTACAACTTTCCAATTGATGCTTTAATACCGAAAATAAAATCTGAAAAACAGCGCTTTCACTTGCACTGGTTGGCGCTATGTTTAACGGAAAAACTCCCCGCTTGCCTCAAAATGCCAGAGGTTCTGATCCCCGTCCCTATTTCAAAGAAAAAAATGTTACGTACTGGCTATAATCAAACAGAGCAACTCGCGTCAGAGTTAAGCAAACTCTTAAATATCGAAGTGGACAACCGCTTAGTCAGCAAAAATAGGGACACCAGAGCACAAGCTAATTTAAATGCAAAACAGCGCAAGCGAAACTTACTCGACGCGTTTGAGGTACAAGAAAATAACTATCGGCACATCGCGATCATTGATGACGTTATGACCACCGGAGCAACTGTCAACGAAATAGCCAAGCACCTTTTAATCACCGGCATCTGCAAAGTTGATGTATGGGTGCTCGCCAGAACCCCTTTATAAGGGCCATTGTGACTAAGCTTCAATCAGCGTAACATGCGTTTTTAAACAAATACAGGCCTTACAAAGTGGATCAAATCGAAAATTTTAGCATCCAATCAATTGGAGTTATGCAGTCCCCATTCAAGCAAAAATTTGGCATACCTCGCCAACCAGGTCTGACGCCTGCTCTAAAATCTTCGATCATCCTGCATGCAAAATTTAGCACCGATGAGATCATCGACTCGCTGCAAGCCTCCTCCCATATTTGGATTATCTTTATTTTCAGCGAATGCTACGATAGAGGGTGGAAACCTAAAGTGAGACCACCAAGATTGGGAGGAAACAAAAAAATAGGGGTGTTTGCCAGCAGATCTCCCTTCAGACCCAATCCGCTAGGCATGTCCGCGGTAAAACTGCTGTCGATCAATAAACGACAGGAACGAATCATCATTGATGTTCAGAGCGCTGATCTAATGGATGGTACGCCGATCATTGACATCAAGCCTTATCTTCCCTACACGGATTCAATTAGCAGCGCTAGCAATGACTTGGCAGAATCTTTTTCCCCACTGCAACAACCTATATTTTTCAGTATTCAAGCTCAGCAGGCATGCGAACAGTACTTGCTAAAACACCGGCAAAGCTTAAGCACCATGATCGAACAAGTACTGCGCTGCGACCCAAGGCCCGCCTATCAGGCATCCACCTCTCGAGAATATGGCATCAGCCTCTTTGATTTAAATATTCGCTGGCAAATAGCGGCGCACAGAATCGACGTGATCAGCATCGACAACTCTAAGACTGAAAGGGATACAGCATGACTCCGGAACAACTAGCCTTCGACAAGGAACATATTTGGCACCCTTATACCAGCATGACCAACCCTACTCCCTGCCTGCCCGTCAGCTCGACTGAAGGCGTGTATTTACACCTCTCTACCGGTGAAAAATTAATAGATGGCATGTCATCTTGGTGGTCGGCTATCCACGGTTATGGCCATCCACTCATCAACCGAGCGGCACATGATCAAATAGACAAAATGGCACATGTTATGTTTGGCGGTCTCACCCACCAACCGGCAGTTGAGCTGGCTAAAAGATTAGTTGAAATAACCCCTGAGGGATTAGAGAAAGTATTCTTCGCCGACTCTGGATCGGTCGCTGTCGAGGTTGCCATCAAGATGGCACTACAGTATTGGCAGGCTAAAGGCAGCCCAGAAAAAAATCGTTTAGTAACTATTCGCAATGGCTACCACGGCGACACTATCGGCGCGATGGCAGTGTGCGATCCAATCACCGGAATGCATGAAATTTTTAGCGAGATCCTACCTAAACACTATTTTGCCGACAGCCCCAAGATTAAATTCACTGAAGAGTGGGATCAACAAGACCTTCAAAGTTTGCAAAAAATCATCGTTGAAAACCACTCTGAAATCGCAGCTTTAATTCTTGAGCCTATTGTGCAAGGTGCGGGGGGGATGAGATTTTATCACCCCCAGTACCTCGCACAAGCCAAACAGCTCTGTGAAAAATATAATATATTACTTATAGCCGATGAAATAGCGACCGGCTTTGGCAGAACCGGTAAACTTTTTGCCTGCGAACACGCCAGCATTACTCCCGACATACTCTGTTTAGGAAAAGCCCTGACTGGCGGCTACATCAGCCTTGCTGCCACCTTAACCACCACAAACATCGCCAATACTATTTCCGAGGGGGGAGCAGGCTGTTTTATGCACGGTCCCACTTTTATGGGCAACCCCTTAGCTTGCTCAATTGCAACAGCGAGCATTGACTTACTCTTTATGAATGACTGGCAAGCACAAGTTGCGAGAATTGAACAGGCATTATTAAAAGGACTAACCCCCGCCCGCTCGCTTGCCAACGTCAAAGCTGTCAGAGTACTTGGAGCTATAGGAGTGATTGAATTACGACAGCCGGTAGACAGTATTAAAATTCAACAGCAATTTAAGCAACGAGATGTATGGGTCAGACCATTCGGCAAGCTAGTTTATATAATGCCCGCCTATGTCATGGACAATGCTACTTTGGATAAATTAACAGCTGCCATTGTCAGTGTTGTGGCCAGCCACTATTAATGATAAAAAAGCGCTTAACGAGGCCGGCGTAGCCGCTAAATGTTAAACTTATTTTAACTAAAACTGACAATATAAGACTTTTTCCTATGTATAAATTTTCACCAATATTCATAATAACCGTACGGATTTCCTATTCACGGAACGAATACAAAAGGATGACCTAGAAAAGCGCAATGGAAATATGGAATTGCACACGGAAGTTTTGTATACGCAGGGATTATGGAGTCAATTGAAGCCTTTGTGATGGATCACAAGGGCTTCTTTATGCCTGAAATTTATTGACAGTAAATAATTTTCACAGCGAAAGGTCATTAGTTTTATGCAATTCTAAAGGCAATAGCGAACCCAATCTGAGACAACTTACCGACATATTCACACCATAGCAATACACCTCCACCCCTTTAGCGATCACTTCATTTAATAGCTGCGCATACTTAGGATCAATAAAATCCGCTACAGTGACTCTTTTAATTAAACTATGCGATACGCAAAATACTAATATAGCTCGTGCGCCTTGCTGCTTCATTGCCAACAAATCCATGAGATGCTTTTGCCCTCTTAAAGTGACAGCGTCAGGAAAAGCCCCCAAATCGCCATCCAAATGCAAAGTTACACTTTTAACTTCCAAGTAAACATCCTTCAGCCCTGTCTCTGTCAACATAAAATCAACCCTGCTTGCCTCGGCATACTTGACTTCACGCTTAATATTTTTATAGGCGGCGACAGCAGCAATCCTTCCCTCCAACAGAGCTCGCTCTACTATTTGATTAGGTCTAGCGGTATTAATACAAATAAACCCCCGATGATTAGCAAGCTCCACCAGCTCCCAAGAATATGCATATTTTCTCTTAAAATTATCACTTTTGTACAGCCAGACTTTACTACCGGCAATCGCGCAACCGGTCATAGCCCCGGTATTTGCACAATGCACTGTAATAACTTCACCCGTTTGGAGCTGCACATCTGCCAAAAAACGTTTATACCTTTTAATCAGCACCGCGCTCACTAGCGCTTTATCATATTGCATTTTATTTACCTGTCAGTATTTCACACCAAACTAAACCATAGCAATTACCCGACTCTCTATCCGACAATTGACAGATTAACGGCCACTAATATTTTTAAGTATTATGACCTTTAACGCCAACATTCCTTTAATATAAGATGAATATTTTTTATTAAAGTCAGTTCAGTTACTTTATTTCTAATTTTTTGAATGAAAAGCTGTTCAATCTCAAACAGGTCTGGTATTTTCACCACCCTTCCGATACGGATGATATCTTTTAACAATTGTATGGACAGCGCGATTATTTTTTCGCCAAAACATTCGGAGAGTGAGGCAGCCAATATGCCAGACACTAATAAGACAAAATCAGCTCGTTTTTCCCCCTACGTGGTGAAAAAAGGCGAAGTTTACATGAATGATCAGCAAAAAGATCATTTTCGTAATGTACTAATGCTTTGGAAACAAGAACTAATGGAGGAGGTAGACAGCACAATTACCCACCTTCAAGAAGAAGTTTCCACCTATGCGGACCCTAATGATAGGGCAAGCCAGGAAGAAGAGTTTAGTCTCGAATTGAGAACACGCGACCGTGAACGCAAGCTAATCAAAAAAATTAGCGAAGCCATGGAAAGCATCGATGAGGACGACTTCGGTTACTGTGAAGAATGTGATATCGACATCGGTATTCGCAGACTTGAAGCACGGCCTACCGCCACTCTTTGCATTGACTGCAAAACGCTTTCTGAAATCAAAGAAAAGCAAAACGGCAAATAAAGGATTTGAGCCAGCAACTCACTGGCTCTACTTTTATGTATATTGGTCGATTCGCCCCATCCCCAACGGGGCACTTACACTTTGGCTCACTACTCGCGGCATTAGCTAGTTACCTAGATGCGAAGAGCAACCAAGGTCTGTGGCGTTTAAGAATAGACGATTTAGACCCTCCAAGAGAACTCCCTGGCGCTGCTAACAGCATTATCGACATCCTCATCGCCTACGGTCTTGAATGGGACAAAGAGGTGGTCTACCAGAGCCACAACCACTCAGATTATCATAAAGCACTATTACAACTACAACAGATCCAACTTGCCTACCCCTGCAACTGCTCACGAAAACAAATTACTCTACGTACCAACAATCACCTTTATGACAGGCACTGCCTGACCAATCCTACCGATATTGTTCTTGATAACCCAGCGGCTACCGTCTGGCGTTTCAACACACAAAACAACAGCGTGAACTGGCAAGATGGCATTCAGGGAGAGCAGCACATTAACGGCGAACAGCTAGCCGATTTTATTCTGCAAAGAAAAGACCAGTTATGGGCTTACCAACTAGCGGTCTCTGTTGACGATCAGCAAATGGGTATCACCCATATTATCAGAGGTAACGACCTACTAGGAGAAACCGCCAATCAACTACTGCTAATCAGCGTCCTTAACTATCAAAGCATAGAGTTTTCGCACATTCCCATTCTATCCAATCTAAAAGGGCAGAAACTCAGCAAACAAAACTTGGCGAGCCCGTTAACCGCCAAAACAGTCAGTCAAGACTTGTTTCTTGCCTTGACTTTTCTAGGGCAAAATCCCAACAAACAATTAATTAACGCTAATAAACATGACATTTTACACGAGGCGGTATTAAACTGGGATAGAAATACCGTACCACAAATATACAGCAACCATTACTTAGGATAAATATAGAGACATGCAACTTCACAGAGTGCTGCTGTTATTGCTCATTGCCTACTGGTTATTCTTTCCGGCAATGATTGAGTGGTGGTTTTTGCTAAATTTTGCTCCTCAAAACACTTTTATCTGCTGGCTATTACTCGTTATCCTCAGCTTTTTTGTCAATTTGCAACGTAAAACTCTATAATGCTCACTCTAACGCAACTGCTAACAATTGGTTCCGGTTACTTATTTCTAATTTTCGGGATCGCCTCTCTCGCAGAAAAACAGATCATCCCTCGAAAACTCACCCAGCACAGAGCTGTGTATGTACTATCCCTTGGAGTATTTGCCAGTACTTGGGCACTCCTCGGCTCATTCGATTTTATTCATCAGTCAGGATTAGTTTTCCTAGCGACTTTTTTGGGCGCAAGCGCCGCTTTTCTACTAGCCCCAGTAGTACTTATCCCCATTTTTAATATCACCAACCGACACCAACTTAGCTCTCTAGCTGACCTATTCGCATTTAGGTTTCGCAGCGGCGCCGTGGGCACCATCACATCGCTATTATTATTATTTGCCAGCCTGCCGCTAATTTCGATCCAAATACAAGCGGTGAGCGACTCTGTTCACATTCTCTACAAAAACAGCTCAGACAGCAAAATAGCAATAATATTCTGTATTTCAATCGCTATATTTGCCATATTATTCGGCACTAGAAGACCATCACTGCGCGCCAGAAACAGTGGCTTAGTCGCGGCTATAGCGACCGGCGCATTAATTAAACTGCTTATTTTTGTCGGCTTTGCAATATACCTGTATATAGAAGTATTAGGTGGATACAACGCAACTCAGCAATGGCTAGGTGAAACCGCCAACGCTGCGGCTCTGTTAGAAAGAAAACCAGAAAGTGATAGCTGGAGAACACTATTACTAGCATTCTTTACTTCTGTTATTCTAATGCCTCATATGTTCCACCTACTCTTCAACGAAAACCAATCAGTGGATAATCTACACACCGCATCCTGGGGAATGCCATTATATTTATTTTTCCTGGCAGCTGCTGTGCCTATCATCTCATGGGCGGCGCTTAAACTAGCGATTAGCGGTGACCCTTCTTTTACACTGCTTTATATTAGCAAATCACTAGACTCACAATGGCTAATGGCCGCCTCGTTTATCGCCGTATTATCAGCCGCGAGCGGGGTGATTATTGTAGCGGTTTTGTCGATTGCCTCTATGCTGCAAAATCATATTATACTGCCACTTATCTCGATCCCTAATAACGCACATTTTTATAACTGGCTACTCTGGGTTAGAAGAATACTAATCATACTAGTGTTTGTAATCAGCTACTCCTTCTACCAAAATTATGGCGCGGGAAAGCAGCTACAACTTTTAGGACTCAGCGCGTTCGTCGCCTTTTTACAATTTCTTCCGGGACTGATGGTGACTCTTTTTTGGTCGCGCGCCAACAAACTTGGCTTCATTGCCGGCTTGTGTATTGGCATTTTCACTTGGTTTGTTACCACTTTCTATCCAGTGGTGATCTCCCATAGCATCTTGTTGAGCGATTTGGATATCGGCCAGTTCAGCTGGCAATCGACCGCAATATTATCCCTGATATTAAATGTCACCGCGCTGATTGTAGTTTCTTTGCTAACCCAGGCCTCAGATGATGAATTACAAGCCGCTCAAGCTTGCCTTTACAATGCTTTTGAACAGCCAAGCAACTTATCTTTCTCCGCATTTAACAGCGAAGATATTATTAAGCTGCTCACCCCAAAATTAGGTGCGCAAGCCGCGGACAGAGAGTTGCAAAAAGCACTATCCAACCTCTCTTTAAACTCCGGCCCTTTAAAACCCTTTGATTTATTACGTTTAAGGAGTTTGTTAGAGCATAATTTATCAGCACTGATAGGGCCGGTAAAAGCGGCATCGCTACTTGAGCCGCTGACCACTAAAAACGGCACCGGAAATTTCCGAACACCGAATATATTAATGCTTGAAGACCAGTTAGAAAACTACCAAGAACGCCTCAGCGGGCTGGCATCTGAGCTGGATAATTTGAGGCGCCATCACCGAACAACGCTGCAAAAATTACCGCTTGGCGTCTGCACTATAGACAGAGAGCACCAAGTAATTTTTTGGAACCTCCAAATGGAACTTCTTACTCAGTGTCATGCAGATGACACTTTGGGAAAACCACTGCAAGAACTCCCCCAGCCCTGGGGCAAGCTTTTAGAACAATTTGCGACCTCGCCGGACAACCATGCGACAGACCTAACACTCGAGTTCAACGACCGTACACACTGGCTAAACCTGCACAAAAATCAACTCAGCGACGGGGAGGATTATTCACTGGTGATTTTATTAGAAGACAATAGTGAACAGCGCATTTTAGAAGACAAGCTTGCACATACAGCCAGACTCGCATCAATTGGTCGCTTCTCAGCAGGCGTAGCCCATGAAATTGGCAATCCAGTTACCGGCATTGCCTGCCTTGCCCAAAACCTTAGCTTCGAGACCAATGATCCTAATGTTTTAGAAACAGGCGACCAAATACTAATTCAAACTAAGCGGATTAGTCGAATTGTCAAATCTTTAATGCGTTTTGCCCACACAGGTCAAGCTTCGAGCGATACTGAGCACTTGCCTATTGACTTACAATCAATCATAGATGAGGCTATTCATTTAGTGGCACTTGACAGCCGAGGAAAACAGCAAGTATTTCATTGTGACATACCCAAAAACACCCTACTAATGGGCGACACACAACAATTAATACAAGTGTTTATTAATTTGTTAAATAATGCTTGCGATGCATCCCCAGTAAAGGGCAAAATTACGGTAAGCTGTCGGACCCACTCAGAGATAATCACTATTAAAATAACAGATGAAGGTACAGGAATTGAACAGCAATTAATAGATAGATTATTCGAACCTTTCTTCACCACTAAAGACCCAGGTGAAGGCACAGGCTTAGGCCTGCCATTAGTTCATAACATCCTCACTGAACATTATGGTAGTATTGAAATCATTAGCCCAGCCAATAAAAATCAGAAAAATGGCACACAGGTGATCATCACCTTACCCGGGCTCCCGAGCGCTGCCACCGGCAGTTCTCATAACGGAGATTAGGTAGATATATGAGCCATATTCTGATTGTTGAAGACGAGCAAGTCATACGGTTTGCTTTAAAACGTTTTTTGTTAAATAGTCACTTTACAGTTGACGACTGTGGTTCAGTTGATGAAGCGACCAGCCTGTATAACTTATCTGAGTACGATTTAATTATTAGCGACCTTAGATTACCAGGCGCTCCTGGGACTGACCTTATCGAGAAAGCTCAGACCACACCAGTTCTTATCATGACCAGCTATGCCAGTATGAAGTCTGCTGTTGAAGTTATGAAATTAGGGGCGACAGATTATATAGCCAAGCCCTTCGATCACGACAACATGCTGCAAACCATCCGGCAAATCACTGATAACAGCGCCACTGTTAAAGAACTCCCCTTAGCGAGCAAACAAAAAATTCTCGATCAAGCCACCCCAGTAAAAAACCATTTCATTGGCAAAAGTGGGGTAATGCTAGATCTATACAAGAGAATTGATAAAGTATCCAAAACTGATACTACAGTTTTAATTCTAGGTGAGTCAGGTACAGGTAAAGAATTAGCCGCTCGAGCAATCCACGAACAAAGCACCCGTCAATCCGCCCCAATGATATCGGTCAACTGCGCGGCAATCCCTGAAAACTTAATCGAGTCAGAATTATTTGGCCATGAAAAAGGCTCTTTTACTGGCGCCACCAGCCAAAAAATAGGATTAATAGAAGCGGCAAATGGCGGCACCCTCTTTCTTGACGAAATAGGAGAGCTACCACTAGAAGCTCAAGCGAGATTATTAAGATTTTTACAGGAAAGCGAAATTCGACGGGTCGGTTCTATCGAGTACAAAAAGGTTGATGTTCGCCTGGTAGCTGCAACACATAGAAACCTGAAAAAGCTCTCTCGCGAAGGCCTGTTCAGAGAAGACTTATACTACCGACTCTACGTGATGGATATCTGTATGCCACCACTGCGAGAGAGACGAGAAGATATTTTATCTCTAGCCAGTACTTTTCTTGAGCGCGCCTGCAAGCGCTTGAGATGTGAGCCTGCTTTTTTTAGCGAAGAGGCGATACGAACACTTAATATCTACAGCTGGCCTGGTAATGTAAGAGAGCTAGAAAACGCCATAGAGAGAGCGATGATCCTCTGTGAAACAGGTTGTATAACAACCGACTTACTGGGTTTAGATGTAGAAAACAACAATCTCAACGAGGCTGTAATAAACTATATTGAAAGAAGAATAAAACCCGTTCAGAAAGAATCCAATCCACAATCGGGAGGACTATCTCTCAACGATTACTTCCAGCGATTTGTATTAGAGCATCAACACAACCTCAACGAAACTGAACTGGCGAAAAAACTAGGCGTAAGCAGAAAATGCCTTTGGGAAAAAAGACAAAAACTTGGCATTCCCCGCAAAATCAAAGCATAATTACAGCAAGGATCTGCAGTCAACACTGTAGATCAGCTAATCATCAATATATTATCGCTAGCTACTGCAAATAAGCCACCCACGATCTAGAAAAGCCATGTGTTACCTTAAACTGTTACTTAACCACACCAGCGCTACAAAAAGTAACACTACCTGCCATAACAGGTAACACTCGCTATTGAAAAATAACAATGAATCTCGAAATTTCAATAGGTTAGATATTTGGCACACTACCTGCTATTAATAAATTATAAAAATAAAAATTCTATGTAAAATCTACCAATAAAAATAAAAATCAGATTGCATACAGACACTTAACAATAAAAACAAATATTTAGACAGATAAACAATTACTTTCCAAACAACACATAAAATAAAAATAATATATTAGTTGTTGTACCAACAACCTCAAAAAACCTATCTATTACCCTTTTTATTTTTCAATTAGCCTCACTATTCGCAAGTTGAAACCTATCACTTTATCAACCTTATCAAATTACTCTTATGCTTAGCCATTATCAGTGCTATTATGCACAGCCAAAATCACTTATTTAATTATATAGACATAAAATGCCAAGTTTTTTTAAAAATATTAAAAAGTTGTTCTCTAAGCCGGCTTCGAAATTTCAACCTAAGCCCATTTCGACAACAACTAAAAAAATCTCTTCTCAACATTCGACAGAACGCGCTGCTAAAACCAGTTCGTTTATGGATGCTGCTCGAGCTCAGAAAATCAATGCCACTATTATTGCAGAGTCGACTCACCATATTACTTTTAGAGATATAGACAATAATGCCGTCAAAATAGTTAAAGATTTACAGCGTGCTAATTATGAGTCATATCTTGTCGGAGGTTGCGTTAGAGATTTGCTATTGAACAAACGCCCTAAAGATTTTGACGTGACAACCGGGGCTCATCCAGAACAAGCGCACAAGGTGTTTAATCGATCCAGACTCATTGGACGCCGCTTTAAGTTGTTGCACGTCAGATTTGGCAGAGACCTAATTGAAGTCGCGACCTTCAGAGCCTCACATAGCGAACAAGCAGAAAAAAATCACGCTAAGCAAGCCGATACCGGCATGATATTACGTGACAATGTTTACGGCACTATTGAACAAGACGCTATGCGCCGCGATTTTACTATCAACGCACTTTACTATGATATAAACAACCGAAGTATTTATGATTTCACCAATGGCTACCAAGACATAGCCGATGGAAAAATTCGTATGATCGGTGATCCTAGCGAACGCTATAGAGAAGACCCAGTAAGAATGTTACGGGCAATTCGCTTCGCCGCTAAATTGGGCTTTAGTATTGAAGACAGCACCGCTAAACCTATTAAAGAACTGGCTCCAATGCTCTTTGATATTGCACCAGCTCGCCTGTTTGATGAAGTTTTAAAGCTATTGCAATCTGGTCATGGCAACGACTCATTAATTCTACTACGTGAATATCGATTATTAGAAACCATATTGCCACAAACTGCCGTGACACTCGATCAAGACATAGAAAACGCAAATACATTAATCGCTAATGCATTAACCAATACCGACAGAAGACTAAAACAGCGAAAGAGCGTTAGCCCAGGGTTTCTTTTTGCGGTCCTTTTATGGCCAGCGGTATTAAATAAGCTCAACGAATTACTCGCTAAAAAACGAATTCCCCCTTTAACCGCACTCAATGAAGCGGCTTCAAAAGTAATCTCAGAGCAAGTTAAACGCACTTCAATACCTAAGCGTTTTTCAATCAATATTAGGGAAATTTGGGAATTACAATTTCGCTTAATTCGTCAGCCAAGTGCCAAAGCATATCAATTAGTGGAACACCCCCGTTTTAGAGCAGCTTATGACCTATTAGTTTTAAGAGAAAATAGCGGCGAAGATTTAGATAATATGGGCACTTGGTGGACAGAGTTCCAATCGGCTTCAGCAGAAGATAGAGAAATTCTGATCAACACCAAGAATCAAAGAAAATCCAAACCAAAAAAGAGAAAGGCAGTCGTTAAACACAGCTCCGAAAAAGCAGTATTTGAAAAATTTGACGTTGTTGAACAAGTTAAAGCAACCAGTAAGGTGCGCGGTAAAACATCAAATAAAAAACCTGCTCCACAAAAAACCGTTGGTGATACGCCCATTATTACGCAACCTATTATTAAGGCAGCTATCATTAACGAAGCTCTACAACCAAGTTCTGAACAACAACTGATAGCTGATCTAACAAGTACTGAGGCTCAAATTAAAACTCAACACCAAGTACCTGTAAAGCCCAGTGTAACTGAAGTAACGGCGATCACTATAGATTCCCCAGCCTCTCTTGAGAAAACAAATTCGCTAGTGATAGCCTCTTCCGCTATCGCTAAATCTACCCAGAAAAAAAGCCGGCGCAGTCGTGCAAAAAATGACCCCAGAAACAAATAGACACTTACGACAATGCTACGTTGGAATTGGCAGTAATTTAGACAATCCGCTCCAGCATGTAAATATTGCAATCAATCAATTAAAGCAGCTCAAAGACACTACTTGGGTAGGGGTATCCTCACTATATCGCTCCGCTCCAGTAGGCCCTGCTGGGCAAGATGATTACATTAATGCGGTGGCCTCATTTCATACAAACCTCGAGCCTGAGATACTGCTAGATAAACTGCAGCAACTTGAAGACGCCCATCAAAGAGTTCGCATCGAGCACTGGGGAGCAAGAACCTTAGATTTAGATATATTGTTAATAGACAACATCTGCATTAACACCTCTCGATTAACGGTTCCTCACCCCTATCTTCATTTAAGGAATTTTGTTTTAATCCCTCTTATAGAACTCGCCGGTGACATATTAATCAATGACACCAAAATATCAAAGCTAATCACAAACTGCCCTTCAGGTAGCTTAGACAAACTTTAATCACGTCATAATGACTTTTTAATGCATGAAAGGACCACCCAATGAGCAAAGTAACACTCAATACACTACATGCTTATAAAAAAACCGGAGAAAAATTCGCCGTTTTAACCGCCTATGATTCTACCTTTGCCAACGTTATTTCCAAAGCGGGCGTTGAGGCTATCTTAGTGGGCGACTCTCTAGGTATGGTACTTCAGGGAAGCGACAGCACATTGGCAGTTAGCATTGACGAAATGGTCTACCACACTAAATGCGTTGTTGCAGGTAACACCTGTGCTTTGATAATAGCCGACCTACCTTTCATGAGTTATGCAACCGTAGAACAATGCATGATCAATTCAGCTGCACTTATGCGAGCAGGCGCAAACATGGTTAAGCTGGAAGGCGGTGACTGGCTCGAACAGAGTGTCGCCATGCTTAACGAAAGAGGGATTCCAACTTGCGTGCATTTGGGCCTAACCCCCCAAGCAGTCAACATGTTTGGCGGGTATAAGGTACAAGGGCGTGATGACAACAGCCGCGACAAGTTACTTAATGATGCTCAAGTATTGGAACAAGCAGGTGCAAGTGTGCTTTTACTTGAATGTGTTCCCAGTGAACTCGCCAAAAAAATCACCGAGGCCGCTAGTATTCCAGTAATAGGTATAGGAGCGGGAGCAGATACAGATGCACAAGTATTAGTCCTGCAAGATATACTCAATATTCCAGAGGGAAAAAAGGCGCGTTTCGTTAAAAACTATATGCTAGAAGCAGAGGACATCCCAAGCGCGATTCGTACCTATGCTGAAGAAGTTAAAAACGGCAGCTTTCCCACCTCAGAGCACTGTTTCACTTAACGCCATATTTAAGCAACCTATGTCACAGTATAATACTTCGCTAAAAACAGCTGTAAACATTACCTGAGAGGGTTTAGCAGCCTCTGTGTTTCGCTGATGACTGCCGGGGATTACTTCTATTCATTACGAAGTGTATAGGAATATTTTCCGCTAGCTCATTATAAAAATATATAAATTAAGGAATAACATGCAAGTCATCACTAAGTTAGCCGAGCTTCGTCAACAAATACGCGAGCTAAGACAACAGGGTAAAACCATTGCCATGGTGGCTACTATGGGTAATTTACATGCGGGGCATATCGCCTTAATCCATCAAGCAAAAACACTTGCAGACATTGTGATCGCAACTATTTTTGTCAATCCACTACAATTTGGCAGTGGTGAAGACCTAGAAAAATACCCTAAAACACTCTCTGCCGATAAAGAGCAATTAACCAATGCTGGCTGCCACTTGCTCTTTGCTCCCACGGACAGTGAAGTTTATCCGCATGGCAGAGACAACCAAACAATTGTAGAAGTACCTGCAACCTCCAACTTATATTGCGGCACTAGTCGTCCCGGGCACTTTCAGGGTGTAGCTACTGTGGTCTGCAAGCTCTACTCAATGATACAGCCAGACATCGCGGTATTTGGAGAAAAGGACTACCAACAACTCCATATCATTCGTCAAATGACCCAAGATTTATCAATTGCTGTAGAAGTTATTGGCTCCCCGACAAAACGCAACGCTGGGGGTTTAGCCTTAAGCTCAAGAAACGGGTATTTAACAGCAGACGAACGCAGCCGTGCAACAGCATTATACAAAGCACTACAAAGCACTAAGCATCAACTTAAATTAGGTTTTTCTGACTTTCCACTGCTGTGTGAACAAGCACAGACCCAGCTTGAAGAAGCGGGTTTTAAAAGAGATTATTTTGTCATAGCCAATGCCAACACACTCATGCTGGCACAACCTGGAGACATAAAATTAGTGATACTTGCAGCGGCATATATGGGTGCTGCGAGACTGATAGACAATCAAGTTGTCAGTTTATAAGAGTATTATAAAAGCAGCTGCAAACTCAGATTTTTAAAGGTGTGCGACTTGCTTAGAGGATCTGTTACGAGAGACCATCAAGGACTAAGGAGCCTCTAAAAAACTCATGTTAAGGATATAAGTTAAACAACCCCACTATCCTATCAAAGCACACCTATTATCAGACATCTTGCGATTATTAACAATTGAATGATCGAAGCCAGACATTTAAATAGTTGATACCTTCTTCGAAAGCAATTGCTCTTGCTTGATTTTATTCCACAGTAAGTCGCCAATTGCATCGCTCGGGTTAAAACCGGTCGGCATAACCATCAGCAGCTCTCTAATCTCTTTTAAATCGTAAGCTTTACAAGCTAAGTCAATACGCTCAAGAAAATCTGACAACGCTGGCCAATCGAGCATTTCCTCGGAAGCGGTCATGATTCTGGGGTGTGCAGTGCCCGACACATTATCACCAATCAACAGCTCCTCATAGAGCTTTTCACCAGGTCTTAGACCAGAGAAAGTGATCTCAATATCTCCATCTTCAAATTCAGTTTTAACCGAAAAACCACTTAAATGAATCATTTTAGTGGCAAGATCTACAATTTTTACCGAATCGCCCATATCCAATACGAAGACATCTCCAGCCGCGCCCATCGAGCCGGCTTGAATAACTAACTGTGCCGCTTCAGGAATAGTCATAAAATAGCGAGTAATATCAGGGTGAGTCACAGTAACAGGCCCACCTGCCTTTATTTGCTGGCGAAACAGAGGGACGACTGAACCGGAGGAGCCTAATACATTACCAAACCTAACCATTTTAAATGACGTATCACGTTGCAAACAGCTCATCGACTGCAGCACTAATTCAGCCACTCGCTTGCTCGCTCCCATCACATTGGTTGGCCTCACTGCTTTATCAGTAGAAATCAAAACGAATGAATCAACTTTGGCATTGACAGCCGCTTGTGCGCAATTCAAGGTACCGAATATATTGTTGCGCACACCCTCTACCACATTATATTCAACGAGGGGAACATGCTTATAAGCTGCTGCATGAAAAACGGTATTTACCGAAAAACTAGACATTACCGAATCTAGTCGATTTTTATTCTGCACTGAACCTAAGATAGGCACTAAATTGATAGTGACTTCAATTTCTGCTATTAAATAACGAAGCTCATTTTCTATGCTATACAGGGAAAATTCAGATTGTTCAAATAAAATTAACTCCCTTGGTCGCACACTGATAATTTGTCGACACAACTCCGCTCCGATAGAGCCCCCTGCACCTGTCACCAGCACAGATTTACCCTTGATATTTTGCTCCATTAATTGTTGATCAGGCACCACTGCATTTCGACCTAATAGATCTTCAATGGACACATCTTTAAACTGATCCATGGTTAAAAGTCCATTTGCAATATCATCTAAATCCGGAATTGATAAAACCTCTATAGCGAACTCCGACAATGATTGGACAATCTTTTTCCGCTGCGAATTAGTAGCACTTGGCATAGCCAACAATATTTTCTTAACTTGGTGCTTACTGACTTGACGGGATATACTTTTAGACGAGTAAATAGTCAAACCGTGAACAGACGAACGATGCAGCTTACTACAATCGTCTATAAAGCAAACTGGTCGATACTCACTACCTTGCTGCAAAATATGGGTAAGCTGCCTACCGGCAGAACCAGCGCCATAAATAATGACATTCGTTTTTTGTTTTGCCCCGGAGCGGTTAATTAACATTCGAGCTACCAAGCGCGCTCCGCCACATAAAATAATAATGTATGCGCAATAAATAACTGGAATAGAACGCGGTACAGCGGCATGAATAAAATAAGAAACAAGTACTAGCACCAAAGCTGAAAGGCAAGCACTCAACAATATAAACAATATTGCCTGTGAATCCATGTATCGAAGAATCGCACGATAGAGCCCTACCTGTACAAAAATCAATATTGTAATGACCAAAGTAACCAGAAATATCAGCCGATAATTATCGTCGGATAAATAAGCCTCTACGCCTTGCAATCTGGTCCAGTACGCTCCCCAATAGGCTATAGATATAAGTATTAAATCGACAAAAACACTTATCAATCTTTTGATCGATCTGGGGGCTATCCAAATTTTACTTAACAGTGACATACAAGCCTTAAAAAATAATTTTTTTTAATGTTTTAAAAATAATGATAATATCTAGTATCAATGAGTGGTTTTCAACATATTCTAAATAATATCTAGCTTTTGATGGCATTACTTCATTGATATAAGCAGTTTTTGGATCGACAGCTGCCGCTAGAATTTCAGCTTCATTGGTATATTCAATGGATGCCAAGTCCGTTATTCCCGGCCTAACAGATAAAATCTTATCTCTAATATCAGCTGAATATTGACACATAAATTCAGGCACTTCAGGCCGAGGACCTACCAAGCTCATATCTCCAAGCAGCACATTTAATAACTGCGGTAACTCATCCAGCTTGTTCCTGCGAATAAAAGACCCTGGGGTTGTTATGCGGGGGTCTTTTCCTACTGTAACTTTCAATCCTACCTTTTCAGCATCGACAATCATTGTTCTAAATTTATAAATAACAAAGTCGCGACCATAGCGCCCAACACGAATTTGTTTAAAAAAGACAGAACCTGAACTGTCTAATTTAACCCAAATGGAAATGCCTAAAAATACAGGAAGTAAAAGAATAAGACCAACCAATGAACAGCATAAATCAAATACTCTTTTAAGCACTATGTTCTGCCTGACTGATAATATCACAGACAACAGTTATTACTTTTTGTACTTCTTGGTCCGTCATAGAGGCGAAATTCGGTAAACTAACATGCTGATTAGACACTTGAGAAGAAACGGGAAAAGTCTCATCCTTAAGGTCGCAACTTTCCCGCCAATAAGGCATTCGATGCAAGGGAATGTAATGTACCGAAGTGCCTATTCCCCGCTCATTCATCATTTCTATGAATTGGTTGCGTGTTATAGACAGTTTTTCAAGCTGCAATTGAATCGAATATATATGCCAAGCATGAGTATCCGAGAGCTTTATTTGTTGAGGAAGAATAATAGCTAAAGAAGAGAATCCAGCATTATAGCAAGCTGCGATGGCCGCTCTACGCTGCTGAAACAAATCGGCCTTTTTCAATTGATGGATGCCTATCGACGCGCAAAGATCCATCATATTATACTTGTAACCAGGCGCTACCACCTCATAATACCAATTAGGCTTATCACTGGTAAACCGATCAAAAGCATCACGATTAATGCCATGCAAACGCATTATTTTTACACGTTTAGCAATAGATTCATCATTAGTGGTCACCATCCCACCTTCACCTGTAGTGATGGTTTTATTAGCATAAAAACTAAAAACTGTCACATCAGCTATACTGCCAATTCTCTGACCATTATTGGTACAAGGAAGGGCATGAGCAGCATCTTCAACGACTTTAACGGAGTATTTTTTAGCCAGATCCATGATGGCAGCCATGTCTGCTGCCTGCCCTGCATAATGGACAGGGATGATAGCTTTAACATTTTCATGTAGCTGAAGTGCTTGCTCTATCAAAATAGGATCTATGCAATAGCTACGCGGCTCAATATCAACAAACACAGGCTCAGCACCTAAATAGCGAATAACTTCGGCAGTGGCAGTAAAAGTATGAACTGTAGTAATCACTTTATCACCGGGCCCAACGCCCAATGCTTCTAGTGCTAAGTGTAAACCTGCTGTAGCAGAACTAACTGCAAGCGCGAAATCACAGCCAATATATTCGGCAAAGTTTTTTTCAAATTTTGCAACCTTAGGACCGGTTGTTAACCAGCCTGATCTTAAAGTATCGACTACTTCTAATATTTCTTCTTCTTCTATAACAGGGCGGGCATAGGGAATAAAGGTCATGTTTTTTTACACACTTCAATGAATTTTTTAGCAAGTTTACTATAGTTATGTCTTTGCAACACATATTTATAGCCTTTCTGTCCTAACTCCGCTCTCTCTTGCTCTGTCATAGCAGCTAATTTAAGAAAAGCAGCTACCATATCAGAATTATTGGTGCTCGCAACGGTGATACCCGCTCCCGCTAAGGTAACGGGGTCGTTTGCTGAAGTTAAAGCTTGTACTATTGGTTTCGCAGCCAGCATATAATCAAACAATTTATTAGCACTTACTCCGAAACGGTATAGTGGCGAGTCGCTCCACACAATAGTTAATATGTCGCACCTATTTAAAAAATCAGCCACAGAAGATTTATGAATAGCATCTAAAAAATAAACATTAGAAATGTTTTCTGCAGATAACTGTAGTACAGCCTTTTCAGAACCGCCTCCTACTAGCACAAAGTTAAATTGTGGCAGACATTTAGCGACGCCTATTAGTTTGTGTAGCGCATTTGATTTTGCATGACCGCCTGCATAACCAATCAAAAGACGATCACTGAGCTTCAATTTATCCAACAAATTAATATGCTGTTTCGGTAAAGAGATCTTATCCTGACTATCAACAAGTGATATTCCATTGGGAATATAATTAAATTTAGCTGGGTCAAGTCCGTGCTCTGTCATGTGCTGCAATGTATTCGGCAACATTGATATCACTTGATCCGCATGTTTATATGCGTAATTTTCTGAAAGCTGTAACAGCAACATAAATGGGTGCCATTTAGAAATAGGGCCTATTTCGATCGGGGATAAGGGCCACAAATCATGAACTTCATATACAACTTTAGCACCACATTTTTTAGCAAGGTAGTGCGCTAAATAATTATCTAGAGGGTAGGTGGATGATGCAACGATTACATCAGGTTTTGACCAATTTAAAATTGCTTCCGCACGTGTACAAGCTTCCAGTAAAAAGGAAAATATATTTAAAACCCTACCTAAACCGTTGCCACTATAAGGGCGGGATTTAAGCCATAAATAATCTACACCTTGTATAGATTCATTGCCATGTTTCGGTTGAGTATGTCGCAAATGTGATTGGTCAGCGCCAAGGACATACATTTTGTGATCTAGCTCTGCAATACTTTTTGCCATATAGAGGGGCCTATATTCCATCCCTAGATGGAGCGCGCCTGCATAATGATTGATTAACAAAACATTCATCAATAATTGATCAGAGCTTCTACAATATTTTGGCTAGCACATCCCGAACCATATATTGCTTGATTGTAATTTTTAGTAATGGAAAATACCCCTTCAAATGCAGCCAGTATTTTTTCTTTGTCTGCACCAGCAAGAAAATTAACACCAGAGTCTACAAGTTCTACCCATTCGGTTTCATCTCTCATCGTTATACAAGGTTTTTCAAAGAAGAAGGCTTCTTTTTGCAAACCGCCACTGTCCGTGAATATACAAGCAGAATTCTTAATCAACCAAATCATGTTTAAATACCCTACTGGACTTATGACTGTCAGCTGGGATGTGTCTAAATCACTATCGGCTAAAATCTTTCTGGTGCGCGGGTGCAGAGGTAAAACAACCTGTCTCTGCTGAGAGACTTCATTTAGTGCATTTATTATACCAGTTAATCGGCCTATATCATCAGTATTCTCTGCCCTATGAATAGTACATAAAACAAAGTTATTTTGGGTTTCAACACCTGACGGTTTTTTTGCCAAATTTGAGTAATAAAAAGCACCATCTTGCATAACGTCACCGACTAAAAGGCAGGTAGGATCGCCGCTCCAATGATCGACACCTTCTTTAGAAAGGTTATCTATAGCAGTTCTAGTCGGACAAAAGAGAAGTTGAGAGACACGATCGGTCAATATACGATTAATTTCTTCCGGCATAGCCATATTGAAACTTCTCAAACCCGCTTCAATATGAGCTATTTTTATGTGGAGCTTCGACGCAGCTAGAGCTCCTGCCAAAGTGGAATTAGTATCACCATAAACAAGCACCCAATCTGGGCGTTCTATAAGTAAAATCATCTCAATTTGTTCGAGCATTTGACCAGTCATCGCACCGTGACCGTTACCGCCTATACCTAGGTTATGACATGGTTTAGGAATGTTCATTTCATCAAAGAACACATCACTCATATTTGCATCGTAATGCTGACCAGTATGAACAATAATTTCTCTTAGCGCAGAGTTTTTAGAAATTTCTCTGCTAACCGTCCCGGCTTTAATAAACTGAGGACGCGCGCCAAGGATTGTGACAATTTTCATAGTTACCCTACTCAATTAATTTCAAAGCATCATACAATATTTTTATATTATCACTCCATAAGCAACTTTCTTTAAGTAATTTTCGGTTAAATTTATATATTCCATCTAACTCCGTGGCAGACAAATTTAATCCATTCTCCATCACCCGCACTAAACTATCTATTTCAATTTTGGTAATAAAAGAGTTACTTAGGTTAAGCAGTTCTCTATTTGCAGGTAGATCCGAAGCAATCACTAGCATTTCGCTAGCCAAAGCCTCCATAAGAGATACTGAAAGTGCATCACTGGTCGGTATTGTCACGTATGTATGACAACTACGCATTAAATCGAAAAGCTGATCAGGGTTAAGATATCCTACAAATTGTATGACACCACACAAACCAAGTTCTGTAACTAATGCCTCCAATTTTAAGCGATCACAACCATCGTTAGCTACGATCAATTGTATGTTGTGCTGTTCCGATACTACGGCTATTGCCTTAATGATGACATCGATATTAGAATTAGAGATAAGGTTTCTCAAACTAAGAAAGGTATAAGTAGAGTATTTTTTACTATTGTAACTTATGCACTTTTCATCAATACCCATAGGAAAAGTAACTACTTTACAGTCGTATATTTTCTGTATTTCACTCGACATATTAAGACTATCAGATGTAACAAATTCAGATTTACTGAGGACAAATTTGGTGACTAATAACCAGATAAAGTTTCGTTTGGGAGTGACTAGTATATCGCTTCCCCATGCCGATGAAACCAGCCTGAAAGGTAATACTATACGAAGTAATGAGGCTACAAATCCATAACTAGTAAGGTAATGAGCATTAACAATACTCGGTCTAATTACTTTTAATAAACGATAAACGGAGACTAGGTGCCGTAATATATTATAATTTCCACCATTTTCAGTAACATCCGAACTAAATATATAACAATTACGGTATTGATATGTAGAATTTTCATTGAAAGAAATAACATACACATCATATTTCTTTATTAACTCTTTATACCACTTGAAGAAGTGAGGGGAATTAGCATCGCCCAACATGACATATTTTACTTTCATTAACATCCCTACAATAAATCAATGATATCCACTTCAAGTTTAATTCGACTGTTCCAATCGAGGATGTTTTCTTTTGCAAACTCTACTGCTTTTCTAGATAGCTCTTCTCGCTTTTCTGAATCAAAAACTAAGTATTCAATATTGGATTTCAAATTAATAACCATGTGGTTTTCATCCTGAGAATAATCGATAATAAGACCATTTTGATCATGCGTGATAATATCGATTGTTCCACCAGAAGATACAGTGATGATTGGCAAACCAAAAGTCAAAGCTTCAAGCAAAGGATTCCCAACATTAGAATAGTCGTACATGGATATAAAAATATCAGCACTCCTCATTATTGAATTTACTTCATATCCAAGTAAAGAACCTGAAAAGTTAATATTTTTGTTAGTTTTCAATTCTTCCCACTCTTCTCTTTGAGGGCCGTCACCAACAACAATTAAACTTATAGGTACATTTTCCAAAAAATTAAACGCTTTTATAATTCGATCTACTCTCTTCCAAGAAGAGAGCCTTGATACACTAATTGCTACAAGATGCTCTTTGGGTATTTTAAACGTATTTCTAAGTTCTTCCATTATATTTGATGAAACATGTGGTTTAAAATCAACTCCATTCATTAAAAATTCTATATTACTCTTTGGTATAGAAAATTTTTCTGCCACTAAATCTCCTTTAGTTCCATCATTTGTAATAATATATTTATCTGCATCCAAGAAAAATGATAGATATTCCTCGTACTTCTTAATTTTATCGAACACACTACTGATATTTTCATGTAAAAAAGTACCATAAATTCGATGAACTGATTTAGATGTATAAAATATTTTTAGAATCCTGGTGGACAACACAGGGAGTGATGATGAGCAGTATATGATGTCAGGAGAAAGCCTAAGTGATATTGACTTATAATAATATTTACAATTTATAGAAATAAAATTTAAGCGTCCACATAAATACTGGACGTACCTATTAGAGCTTTTGGTAGTGAACTTTTTAAATTTATAAACCTTGGCATTAGGGTAATCAACTTCGACATTGTTTTCATCTGTAGTAAATATAACACAGTCAAATCTTTCTGTGGCTACTATTAAAAAATTGTGTATTGAAGGCATCCCTTGGTATTTCTTCATAGACCAGATATCGGGCAATAGAATAAGGAGACGCTTCACAGCATTATTCCTGTCTCACATACATATTCCCTTTCTATTGCTCCCCAACGTGATTTAAAATGATGCAAACCGGTATTATCCAGTGGCACGGCCCCGAAATTTAAAACATTTATCGTGGAACCGGACAATTTAAAAATAATTTTATCGAGCATACCGTTGGTAGCATTTAGGGTCGAATAATTTGGGTTTGATGCATTTAACCAATAAAAGCACTCAGTATTAGAATACAGAAACACGGAATATGCAATAACTTTACCTTTACTAATACTCGCTATAAAATCAACATCATCGAACTTTGATAATGAATGAAAAGTTTCAATTGACAAGACAGTCGTGATATTATGTTTTTTTACAAGCATACGATAAATACTATAGCATTCTTCTACCATTGTAATACTCTTAACATCAATATAAAGCAAATCTGACTTATTGGCTTTCCTAATCTGGTTTTTAGTTTTCTTGTGTAAGGCTGAAAATGTAATATCGTAAGGTGTATTAATGATTTTAATCCATGTGGAGAGTTTTTCCTTATGGAGGAAAAGTGATGATTTTAATACGTTATCTTTGTATTTATATTGTTTAAAAACACATAAACAGAAAACTTTATTTAACTCCAATTTTTTTATAGAAACATACCCACCATACCCTCCCCACACATTACATAATTTAATTAGTCCATAAAATTTTTCGAAATATGGTAGATACCCTACGACTGAATCAAACTGAGAAATTTCTAAAAACTTAAGACTATAGCTATAAGAAGAATGTGTTATTGATTTCAACCATGATAGAGATAAGAAAGGCGATGAGTCTTTTGTACAATAGAAAAATTTATTATATAGCTCTTCATTTAGGTTATTCAATTTTATTTGTCGAAATGAATACATTTATTACCACCATTAATATTCAGCAATTACCAATTTTTTACCTTCAATTCCCTTGTATAAATTATGCAACACATGGATTTGTAAGTCCTTATATTTACTTTTTTTAAAAACAGCGATATGTTCTTCATATGCGTTAATAAAAACTAGTTTAAAGCCGGTGATCTCCTTGTTTTTATAAAGAAGTTCTTCCAAAATCAAACCATTAAATGGATTGAACAAAATATATACACAATGAGTTAATTTGGAGTCCAAGATATCTTCATCTAAAATTTTGATGCCTTTTCCTTGACAATTCTTTCTGCTTACTTTATTGGCGGTCTTATTAATTTCATAACCCGTTATATTACTAATTCCATATTTCCATTTCAAAAACAAAACAATTCGCCCAAACCCCGACCCTACATCAACTACATTATCAGCGTTTTTTATATCAAAATATTTCAAACTTTCAATTAGTAATGAATAGTTGATGCTTTGACAGGAAGCGTGATTTTTATTTTCGGATTTAAATATTTTGGTATGATCGTTTAAATTTCTTACTAATATAATATCTAAATATGAATTTAATAAAATATTGTATAATGCACCAATTTTGTTCGGAATATTTAGCAATTTAAATATCTCTTAATTTTTTGTAAATTTTCTTAGATGAAGGGACAGTTGAATATTCAGATATAGAATATTTTCTACCACATTTATTTACTTGCCCATTATCTATTCGTAATTTTAATAGAGCGATCTCTTCTATAACTTCCTCGACGGTTTGTGCATAGTTACACTCCGGAAGCACATGATTATAGATAACAAATTTTGAGCAAGCTAAAGCTTCAATAACACTAAATGGTAGACCGTCATGTTCAGTAAATCTTAAATATATATCTGAGGCCATCATCAATTCTTGTGGTGAATCAACCCACCCCAAATATCTAATATTAGGTGGTGAGCAGTTATGGTATTCACTGCATATTGAGCCTATTACGATAAAATCAACATTACGAGCGATCCTGGACACTTCTATCAATTTTTCTATCCCATAAAACTGTTCTTTTCCTCTACCAATATAACAAAGTATTGTTAAATTCTCAGATTTTCTATTTACATGACTTACTTGAAAATACGATTCAGTTATGATGGGCAAGCCAACAATCTCAGTGGTAAGCGGTAAGTTAAATTCTACCTCTCTACTAACCCAATCGATTTCCGTAAAATATCGTGATGACTCCATTAACCTACTAGAATGTTTATTAGACTTAAAGTCAGCTATCGCATCGGTCACATCACTACCAATAAAGTGTTGAACTAGCTGTTTCTTAAAAAAAAGAGCCACTTTCAATGCACCACCTAACTTTATTGATGCAGATATTGAATAGATCACACTTGAGAATGGCGCTAATAATAGGAACTTTAGTTTATGATATATTAGTTCGCTTGTGTTCAAATAAATAGCTTTCTCCAAATTCAGATTATTGATTGCATGGGCAACTTTCGGCCCAAAATATGAATTGCCAATTATTATAATCAATATTCCACTCCACTATTAACTTTAATACAGTCTGTCTATCACTAGCATAACAATTTTTATCATTAAATCGTACACGTTATATTTACTTTAGGTTTTGTTTCAAGGTGCAAAAACTCAACAATCCCTAGCCTATTCCATAATTAGATTTTCTAGCGATAATCAATTTTGTCCCTGTCTCCGAAATCACTATTGGATTATCAAAATTTGACACTAAAGTGGATATTTTGTTTAATATTGAATATAGTTTTATTTTATTTAATAGTCGTATAAAATAATTCCTACTATATAATTCAAATATTTTTGTTGGGAGTCCTTGCGGATGATACAAATTATGGGTTTCTAACACATCAAAACCTGATTTATTTAACAACTGAACAAATTCATGATAATTTCTTGATTTCAAGTACTCACTTTTTTCTTTTAAACCAAAGCTGTCAATAATGATAATAATGCCATCATCAGCCAATAGATTATACAAGTTGAGAATAATTTCTTCCAATTTATCATCATCTAACATATGCTGAAAGACTGTAATCAGGTTTATCACTTGATATGAATAATTCGTAAAAATTTCAGTATCAATATTGCTAAATTCTATATTTTGTTCTGGGTAGTTAGCATTGGCTATTTCTACTATTTCATTAGCTATATCCACACCTATTACTTTATTTGAATATTTGGCTAACAAACAGCTGAAATCGCCACTACCGCAACCATAATCTAATGATATATTTACAGGATTATTGAAATATTTGATAAGTATATTTTTTACGAGGCTTAACCTCATGTTTTGATCATATATATACGTAAGATTATCAGCCCAACCTGTATGTCCATGTTTTTTTATCCTATTTACCCAATATTCACGATTCATAATTAAGCCTCCTTTAAAATACTAAGATACCAATAAAGCACATATAGATAAAATAGAAACTGTGTGACGCTCAATATTATAAGAACATGCATCATACCTAGCTTACTAAACACACAGATTGTTAATATATACAATAAATTTCCAAATAAGCTAATATAAAAAATATTCTTTTGCTTACCTATGATTATAGGGATTGAGGAAATCGGTGATATTAAAAAATTCATAAACAAGTATGGTATTAGTATCTGACTATACTCTCCAGCAACTCTCCATTTTTCACCAAAAACCCATGCAAACAACCCGGGTGAAACAAAATATAAAAAAATAAATACAGGGAGGGCGAGTATAAATAGCTTTAATAATATTTTTGTAACATATTCATATAAATTATCATTATTATCATTATATATTACTGTGAACCTCTGATACAAGACTTGTCCAAGTGCCGATCCAACCACCCCTGTTGGGACTTGCAGCACCCTCAATGACAATGCATAAACCCCAAGAACTGCAGAACCAAAGAAAGTCGCTATGAGCATAACTGATCCACTACTTCGGATAATATCGCTAAATGCATGCAATGAATTAATTAAAGGGAAATCTTTATACATCCTCATCTGATTTAAAATATCTTTTTTATTTACTTCTTTAATATATACCAGATCATTTTTTATGAATTTGTTTAAAAGAAAAAAAGCACATATAAACCTCCCTAGTATATTACCGAATATCAAACCATAACTTAGTCCGCCTGACCCGAGCCCAACTTGGCCAACCCCTACTGTAATACTTTGAGATATCTGTGATATAGAAATATTATCATAATATTTTTTTCTGTTAGACCAATAATTGAAACTTTGATTCAAGCCTGCAAGAAAAACAGAAACAGGTACGAAATACAAAAAATCACCTATACTTTTAACCCCCAGCATACTCAAAATTTGGGTTTTAAATAAAAATATTAGTAAGGTTACGGTAAGCACAATAATACAAACAATAACAAGCGAAAGAGCCAACACATTTATAGCTTCTTTATCCGTTTTCGGTAATACAATCGCTAGTTCATAGCGCATTGTTACTACTATAGCTATAAAACTAACGACAGCTATGTAAATAGCTAAGACACCAAACTCCTCCGGAGAATATATTCTAGTTAATATTGGACTAATTGCAATAGGTATGGCCTGTGCAATGCTCGTCCCTGTCATGAGCGTAAGTATATTACGAGTAATTTCGGTTTTCGGCTTAAATCTACTCATTATTCATATGATTCTTATATGCTTCAAGGGAGTTTCCTAAAATTTTTTTCATAAAGTAATCTACTATATACGGAAAGCTTGTTGAAAAGTCGTACATAGAAAATCCATAATGTAACAGCCAGGCGACTTATCATCCTGTTAATTAAGTTCAACCAATGAAACCACCCTAAGAATTTGTGCAGATTTTCGGCTGCTACGCCTTGAAAACGAACAAACAGTTGCTTAAGCTCATATTGTATTCATTATTAGGTTGGATATGTGATACGTGTTCTTTTACACGTTCGCCAATCCTCTGGTTGAACACCACATTCTGGATCTTTTTTTGCATAGATAGGTACTCATAATTATTATCGTTGTACACAGAACAAGATAATCAACCCACTTAGGACAAAAACCAGCTTCAATTGGGTTAGCTTATAATTAGCTACGGCGCGCCCAGTTCAATCGATGCCAATAAAAATTTTCTCATTAACGCAATTACAAGGTTTGTCAGCAGATAAGTGGCGGCTAGCCTCTACTGAATATTTGAGCCTATTTTCATCCATTTCAACAATGTCTTCTAGTTACTTATTCATAAGTAAATCAGAAATTTGTACATTTTTTCAAGCTACAATAGTGGTTTTCAACCCACCATTTTTCAGTTTCATCCAGGCCTTGCAATTCACACTAGTAAGCGTGTTATATTTTTTCCTCATGATTCATAGAGATACAGCTTACGCATTTTAGATATACCATAATTATAGGCATTATCATGTTACCCATGAGGGCGCCACTTAACGCTTATCCGAGAATTTTTAACACTTTAGACTTAGATTATTGATTTCGCTAGTGTTGATCTCAGACAGTCTGTAGTCAGGGAAAGAGTTGCTACCAGTCTGTTTTTAGTAATTTAAAATCAAATACCTCCTTAGAATATCTTCATAATTACATAAGCAGTCTAAATAAATATCCAGCTTCAACCATTAGCTAAACATACCCGAATAGTCAATGTATCGAGAATAATATGATCGGCAGAGATAAATAATATAACTTCAGCTAAATTTCCATTTAAATACAAAACTATAATCAACTACCACGCTTAAAAAACGTGGTATGTTAGCGGCCTAGAAGGCCGTTCTCAGCAAAACCCAAAGAACTTTGCTGAAATATCTAAATTGTTCCCATTTTTTTAGCTACTTCTTATCTTGATATTTAACGTACTTTCTAATCGTTTCTGTGTCCATACCTACGGTATCAACGTAATACCCAACTGACCAAAAATGATTACCCCAATACCTTTTCGTTCTTAAATCTGGATACTTTTGAAACATTAATATCGCCGTTTTTCCTTTCACTTGACCAACTAGTGAGGAAACAGACAACTTGGGTGGTATTTTTACCAGAAAATGGACATGATCTGGCTGTACATTTAGCTCGACCACTTCGCAACCTGCTCTCTCTGTTTGTACTCTAATACTTTGGTAAACTGATCGACCTAAATCACCCTCCAGTATTCTATAACGGTACTTGGGAACAAATACGATATGCTACTGGTAATGCCATAAAACATGTGCTAATTTTTTAAATCTACTGATTTGTACTCTCCTAATCGAATTGCGGGAACAATTCTTTTAGGATGTACATCTGAGTAATTTTAACGCAAAGCTTTTTTTATCCCCGCCCAGAGGGCGCGGTAATCTGAGTTCAAATATATTTTGGAGTACTTAATTTTAACAGAAATAGATAATTATGGTCATTTTTTAGCACCGCCTAGAGACTGCATCAACACCAAGACAATTCGTCTAACCTTATATATCAGAACGCAACAATGAAGTAATTAATTAATACCCAGCGTCGCCATTACTTTATAATAATCGATGCTATAGCCATGCATTGGCAGGCTAAATACATTTCTAGCTAAGTTTTCAGCTACAAGTAATGACTTACCATAAACTTTATAATCTCTCAAAGCCGGTTGTTGATGCATACAGGTACCGTAATAAATCATACTTGGTATACTTTTTTCTTCCAGCGTAGTCATTAGCTCTACACGACAATCACTTTGCAGCGTATATTGCGCCCATGAGCTATTATATCCTGCCGGTACCTCAGGTATATTATATTTATCAGCAAGGACATTGTTATAATTTTCTGCCAACATATTCCTCGCCTCAAGTTCCACTGGAAATTCAGCCAATTTCTCTAATAAGATCGCCGCTTGAATTGTATCCAAACGACTATTCATTCCAATACGAATATTATCGTATTTATTTTGACCTTTGCCGTGTACTCGATAAGATCGCAGCAATGCTGCGTATTCGTCATTATCGGTAAAGATGGCACCACCATCACCGTAGCAACCTAACGGCTTAGACGGAAAAAAGCTGGTCGTAGATATATCACCAAAACTACCCGCGCGTTTAATAATACCCTGATCATCATAAATCCCTCCACCAAAGCCCTGGGCGGCATCTTCGATCAGTTTTAAATTGTATTTTTCAGCGATTTTTTTAAGTTCAGGATAATTAGCAGGTAATCCAAACAGGTCGACCGCCATTATGGCTTTAATATTTAATTTACCTTCCGCCAAAACTTGTTCAATTCTATATTCAAGATCTTTTGCACAGATATTAAAAGTGCTGGCATCGGAGTCAACAAATACCGGAGTAGCACCTGCAAAGGCGATACTCTCTGCAGAGGCAAAAAAGGTAAACGTGGGGACAAAAACCGCATCGCCTTGTTTTATGTTCATCGCCATCAAAGCAAGGGTTAATGCATCGGTACCATTAGCACAAGTAATAACATGCTTAACACCAACGTATTCAGCAAGCTTTTCTTCTAGCTCTTGAACCTCAGGCCCCATAATATACTGACCATGATCGAGCACTGTTTGAATACGTGCATCAATGCGCTGTTTTAAATGTTGATACTGGGATTTTAGATCTATAAATTGCATATAATTTCTACTTATTTAGCTACTGATAATATCGAGCCAGATAGTTGGTATTTTTTACCGCTGTGAATACAAAGTTCACTGCCTTGACCTTTTAACGGTAGCGACAACTGCTCACCATGCTCACTCATCCAACCTATCTGCTTGGCCGGCACACCCACCATCAGTGCATAGGCTGGCACATCTTTATTAACTACTGCGCCTGCGCCAATAAATGCAAAATCATTGATGGTAACGCCGCAGACAATAGTACAATTAGCACCTAAAGTCGCACCTATTTTGACCAAGGTATCACGGTACTCTTCCTTGCGCTCTATTAATGAACGGGGATTATATACGTTGGTAAAGACCACACTAGGACCACAGAAAACCCCTTCCTCTAGATGTACATTATCGTATACAGAGACATTATTTTGAATTTTGCAGTGATCGCCAATAGTCACTTTATTGCCAACGAATACATTTTGTCCTAGTGAAACGCCATTGCCTATTACTGCACCGGCACAAATATGCACAAAGTGCCAGACTCGAGAGTCTTTACCAATGCTAGCACCTTCGTCTACGATTGCGCTTGGGTGCTGATAATAGTCGCTCATTGAACAGCTACTTTAATTGGTTTGTTTATAACTTTAGCTAGAAGTGGATGCGGATTGAGCGGATTTTCTATCAAAATAGATTTTCGCATCACGTCGACAGTTTCAATCGCGGCACGATTATCTTCAACACCATATCCTTCACCCGCCAACATTTTTTGATAACTTTGAGTGTGTAAATCGGTAAAACCGCCGGAGAATTCAAGTTCTTCGCCTTCAATGGTAATACTACGAAAGGTCAATTTCTCGCCTTGAATCGCATTATCTGGCAAGTGCTTTCCGTCTATCGACAAGAACCATCGCACTCTCGCTCTTTCGTACTCTAAGTATCCAGAAGACGTTTTTGCATCTCTGTAGTGCACTTCGTTGTACTTAATGTCACCAAATATAAAATGCAACATATCATAGAAATGCACGCCAATATTAGTTGCTACTCCCCCTGATTTAGCATCGAAGCCTTTCCAAGACTTAAGATACCACTTTCCACGTGAAGTTAAGTAAGTAAGATCAACGTCAAAAACCTTGTCACTGGGCGCGTTCTGCACTTTTTCTCGCAGCTCAATAATTGAAGGATGTAAACGCAGCTGTAGGATGGAGTTGACCCGGGCATGGTATTTTTTTTCATAGCGCGTCAATGTATCTAAATCTTCAATATTCAGTACTAGAGGTTTTTCGCATATAACATCTATTCCATTTTGCAATGCAAATTTCATATGGGGCAAATGCAGGTAATTGGGTGATCCTATCGCTATATAATCAAGTTTTTGACCTTGTTGATCCAAATCTTCGACAAAAGCAGCGAACTCTTCAAAGCTGGTAAAAAATTCCGCTTCGGGGAAATAACTATCCATAATTCCAACTGAATCATTAATATCCATAGCTACGACCAATTCGTTTCCAGTTTCTTTAATGGCCTTTAAATGCCGTGGTGCTATATAGCCGCCGGCGCCAATCAACCCAAATCTCTTCATGATATTCTCTTTTGCAATTCGTTACAGTCGTAAATCAGACTCGTTTATTTCTAACACATATTTAACATCGTACAATACGTGTTTGTCTTTACCATAAGACCTGATTTTGTTCTCACCCCAAGTTTTAAACTCATTGTGATCAACAGCCAAAATAATAGCATCGTAGTAATTTTCTACGAGCTGATTTTTTAGCTCTATACCGTATTCTTTGTAAACCTCAGCGGCATCCGCCCATTGATCATAGACATCAACTTGCATATTAAAGCTATTAAGCTCTGTCACTATATCTATTATTTTAGTATTTCGAACATCAGGACAATCACCTTTGAAAGTAAAACCTAGCACTAACACCCGCGCTTCATCAATATGAATTTTCTTTTTACTGACCGCCTTTACTAGCTGAGTAGCAACATAGCCTCCCATGCCATCATTTATACGCCGCCCCGCAAGAATTACTTCGGGTTGATAACCGACCTCCTTGGCCTTGTGGGTCAAGTAGTATGGATCGACGCTAATACAATGCCCGCCAACCAAGCCAGGTTTAAAGGGTAGAAAATTCCATTTAGTGCCCGCTGCATTCAGAACTTCTTGTGTATCAATACCTAGTCGATTAAATATTTTAGCAAATTCATTGATAATCGCTATATTCAAATCCCGCTGAGTATTTTCTATGACTTTTGCAGCTTCTGCTACTTTGATGGAACTTGCTTTATGTGTTCCGGCCACAATTATCGAAGCATATAAATCATCGACAAAGGTCGCGATTTCCTCAGTGGAACCAGAGGTGATTTTCTTTATTTTAGTCAGCGTGTTTACTTTATCACCTGGATTAATTCTCTCAGGACTATAGCCGGCAAAAAAATCTCGGTTAAATTTAAGCCCACTGCCTTTTTCAACCAGTGGAATACAAACTTCTTCAGTAGCGCCCGGATAAACAGTCGACTCATAAATAACAATATCACCGCGAGATATCACTGAAGCTATCATTTGCGATGATTTGATTAACGGCGTTAAATCAGGAGTATTATTTTCATCAATAGGGGTCGGAACAGTGACTATATAAACATTAGCATTGGCTAAATCTTCAAGATCGCTAGTAAAGGTCAAGTTCTTGGCTTTAGCCATCTCAGCACTAGAAACCTCAAGCGTGGAATCTTTATTATCTAAAAGCTCATTTATACGTCGCTGATTGATATCAAAACCACTAGTTTGGACTTTTTTACCAAACTCTACTGCTAAAGGTAACCCGACATAACCTAGGCCTATTACTGCAATTTTTGCATCATCAATATGCATTAAAATTCTCTCATCATAATTTTTAATCTATAAAGCCTCTAAGTTTGCTCTTCCGCTCGGCAGTTTGTAAGGCTAACTTAAAGTTCTAAACAAAACTCATAAAGCAAAACGTTTCGATAGATCCTCGATCAAGTTATCTGCGAAAGCGTTAATTAAATTAATTCCTTCACTTGCCAAGTGAACCGCATCCACCAACACATCTAGGTCTTCTATATATTCATCAATCTTTTTTTTCGATTTTGACGTAGCCCCTACCACTGGTCTGCACTTGCTAATAAACCTAGCTTTTCCGCCTTATCAAGGCTTCAATAAAGACTGCAGGTTTTTTTTGTACGGCTTTCATTCAAGCGGGCAATAGCTTATCACCAACTGTATCTTGTAACCGACAAAACCACTGACAAAAGTTTCTAAAGTTTCCGCTAAAAAACTGGTTCGTTTTCTAAGTTCAATGCCCGATCTTTATTAAAACCCTGTGAAAATAATTTATTTGCAGAGTAACTTAAATGCTGTTGTTCTTTTGCTGTAATACGCATTATCAATGCTAACCGTTCTTGCTGCCCTTTCTCTAACCTGGATCCGTGACTTCAAAGTGAATACAGAGTGTAAGATATTGGTTTTACAGTGGAATTGAAAAATCTTAGCTGCAGCCATAGGTTCAGCGGGTATTTTTCTAACCTCTGTAGAATCAAGAGCTTATGCGATGTAGTGCAGTGAAGTCACTAATTCAAGTCTAAAGTCACAACTCTACTCCAGTCTATCTAGCAATCGCATGAATAGGTTTTAGATCTAAATTAGGAGCTTCTAACACAACATCAATTTTTCGATCGTTAAATTGTTGCATTAATTTAACGATGATAGTATTGCTCAATTGCGCAGGCCGCAATACTGGCTGATCCATTTTTAATAAAATATCTATATCACCACCTTTTGCACTCTCGTCAATCCGAGAGCCGAACAGCCAAACTCTTACATTGCAATTAGTTAGACTAATTATATTTTTCTTGATTAATTCGGCATCCGCACGACTCATTCTCATGACCATTATTTCCTGTATAGCTTTTACTTAGTCGCTTCCAAACAAATCGCGGGTATACACTTTATCAGTTACATCACTAATTTCTTGATCGAGTCGGTTGGCAATAATCACATCACTTTGGTTTTTAAATTCAGCCAAATCAGTTAACACTTTAGAGTGAAAAAATTCTGAGTCGCTTAAACTTGGCTCGTAGACTATGACTTCGACGCCTTTGGCCTTGATCCGTTTCATGACCCCCTGAATAGCCGATGCCCTGAAATTGTCCGAGCCTGTTTTCATAACTAAGCGATAGATACCTACCACCTTTGGCTTTCTTTTCAAAATTTGGTCGGCGATAAAGTCTTTGCGAGTTGCGTTGGCATTGACTATCGCACCAATTAAATTATTCGGTACATCATTATAGTTAGCTAATAGCTGCTTAGTATCCTTAGGTAGGCAGTAGCCACCGTAACCGAACGATGGATTGTTGTAGTGATTACCGATCCGCGGATCTAAACTAACCCCTTGAATCACTTGTTTGGCTTGGAGATTATGCACTTCGCAATAAGTATCTAATTCGTTAAAGTATGCGACCCGCATCGCCAGGTAGGTATTGGAAAACAATTTGACTGCTTCCGCTTCCGTGGAATCAACTAACAAAATTTCAATATCTTGTTTTATCGCTCCCTCTGCTAGCATACTGGCAAAAATTTGCGCTCTTTCGCTCTGCTCTCCGACTATTATTCTAGAGGGGTATAAATTATCGTGCAGCGCTTTTCCCTCCCTTAAGAATTCCGGCGAGAATATCAAGTTCTTGGTTTTTTTATCATTTTTTAATTTTTCTGTAAAACCGACCGGCACGGTTGACTTAATAATGATCACGGCGTTTTGGTTGACAGATAATACTGCATCGACAACCTGCTCAACACTGGAAGTATCAAAATAGTTGTTGATTGGATCATAATCGGTGGGGGTAGCAATAATCACGTAATCTGCATGCAGATAAGCAGCTTCTGAATCTAATGTCGCCTGGAAGTCTATTTCTTGGTTCAGTAAAAAATCTTCAATTTCTCGATCGGCGATCGGCGATTGCTGTTTATTTAACAGCGCCACTTTACTTGCATCGATATCGACTGCCACTACTTGGTGATGCTGCGCCAATAACATGGCGTTAGATAACCCGACATACCCAGTCCCAGCTACTGCAATTTTCATGCCTTGTCCTGTAAAGAAGCTTATTATTACCTGAATCAGTGACTTCACTGCACCACATAGCGCAAGCTCTTGATTCTACAGCGGTTAGAAAAACACCCACTGAACCTACGGGTGCAGCTAAGGTTTTTCAATTCCACCGTAAAACCAATACCTTACACTCTGTATTCTCTTTGAAGTCACGGATTCAGGTATTAGTGACGTAAACCTAGCGATTGATATTACCAGTCACCAGCCCTAAACCCAACTAATTTACCATGAAAACAACAGGATGATTAATAAACTAAATAACAAACTTGAATTCGATTCAATTCAGCATTAATTGATTTAAAAAAAACAAGATAGAACATAGGAAAAGAGGAGGTGAGATGATAGATGAAAACAGATAATGGCGGTGAGGGAGGGATTCGAACCCTCGATAGAGTTTCCCCTATACACCCTTAGCAGGGGCGCGCCTTCAGCCACTCGGCCACCTCACCAACTGAATACATTTGCCAATTAAACCCGATAGATGCAGCTTAATACTGACAAATGAAACATAAAACCTTAACAGCTAAAGCTAACTGTTACGCGGTTTTTGATTTCGAAATTTATTACAACTTACATTTACAGATTAGAGATGGTGCGCCCGGCACGATTCGAACGTGCGACCGCCTAGTTCGTAGCCAGGTACTCTATCCAGCTGAGCTACGGGCGCAAGGTTAGTTTAGTATAAGTTGACGCCACCTTTAAAAACTGACTGACTCACTCCAATTAAGGACAAGAAACTTGCTCTTGAAAATTTAGCTTACACTAATTTTTGTACTTCAACATTTGTAAAGAGTGGTGCGCCCGGCACGATTCGAACGTGCGACCGCCTAGTTCGTAGCCAGGTACTCTATCCAGCTGAGCTACGGGCGCTCAACTTACACTTTAACTTTTCTCTAATTCATTGGGTGGTGCGCCCGGCACGATTCGAACGTGCGACCGCCTAGTTCGTAGCCAGGTACTCTATCCAGCTGAGCTACGGGCGCCTTTCCCAATTCTTACTTTACTTCTTTTTCTTTCTTCTCTTGTATCATTTGTAAATATGGTGCGCCCGGCACGATTCGAACGTGCGACCGCCTAGTTCGTAGCCAGGTACTCTATCCAGCTGAGCTACGGGCGCTTTACAAATGGCGGTGAGGGAGGGATTCGAACCCTCGATAGAGTTTCCCCTATACACCCTTAGCAGGGGCGCGCCTTCAGCCACTCGGCCACCTCACCTCAAGAGGCGCACACTATACAAGACTGATTTTGAAATAGAAACCCTTTCTGATTAAATATTTCAAAATTAATTCACTTAGCTAACAGCCTCCTCTTTTTCACGTTGAATACGTTGGTATATCTCTTCACGATGCACGGCAACATCTTTAGGAGCATCTACTCCTATTCTAACTTGATTCCCCTTAATTCCTAGAACAGTGACGGTAACTTTGTCACCGATCATCAGTGTTTCACCAACTCGACGAGTAAGTATTAGCATTATTTAAATCTCCTAATTTTGTATACAGCCGACATCTTATTATTAAGCCTACTCCCTTAACCCCCTATAATTGATGTCTTCTAAAGCTTGCACTCACTATAAAGTAATTATATTAGTGCGTCATTCACTGATTGAATCATTTCTACCTAAATCAAACGCAGAATGCAATGATCGAACCGCTAACTCTAAATATTTTTCTGCCATCACTACAGATATTTTTATTTCTGACGTCGATATCATTTGAATATTAATGCTCTCTTCGGCGAGAGCGTCAAACATTTTTGTCGCCACCCCTGCGTGAGAGCGCATCCCCACCCCTACTATAGACACTTTGGCGATCTTGTTATCGCCTATCACCTCTCTCGCCTTTAACTGCTCAGCAGTGCGTTTAAGAACCTCTAGCGCTTGATCAAAGTCATTGCGATGCACAGTAAAGGTAAAATCAGTGGTCTGATCTTCTGCAATATTTTGCAGTATCATATCGACTTCAATATTAGCCTCACTGACGGGCCCTAAAATTTTTGAAGCAACCCCTGGGATATCTGGAACCCCCATGATTGTCAACTTAGCTTCATCTCTATTAAACGCTATTCCTGATATAACCGGCTTTTCCACGTTGCCATCATCCTCTATTGTTATCAAAGTACCGGAACCTTCTTTGAAGCTCGACAACACTCTCAAAGGCACTTTGTATTTCCCCGCAAATTCAACGGCCCTAATTTGCAATATTTTTGAACCTAAACTGGCCATTTCCAACATTTCTTCAAAGGTTATTTCCGACAACCTCTGCGCACCCTCAACCACTCGAGGATCCGTTGTATAAACACCATCTACATCAGTATATATTTGACACTCATCGGCTTTCAATGCCGCCGCTAAGGCCACACCTGTGGTGTCAGAGCCGCCTCTACCTAATGTGGTTATATTGCCATCTATATCAGCCCCTTGAAAGCCCGCCACTACCACCACATAACCTAAATCTAAATCAGCGCGAATCTTATGAACATCAATATCTTCAATTCTCGCTTTCATATGCGTGTTGTCAGTCAAAATCCGTACTTGAGAACCAGTGTAAGATTTGACTTTTAAGCCTAAATTATCCAAAGCCATAGACATCAGAGCTATGGTGACTTGCTCTCCGGTAGAGAGCAACACATCCATTTCTCGAGCAGAAGGCACCGCCTGCATATCTTTGGCCAAACTGATCAACTTGTTAGTTTCACCGCTCATCGCCGAGACGGTGACCACAATGTCATGCCCTTGATCTCTAAATGATTTTACCTTTTCAGCGACTGCTTTTATCCGCTCGACTGAACCTACCGACGTACCACCGTATTTTTGTACATATAGAGCCATGTCTGTTGCTCTCTCCATTACTGACCTAGACTCTTTACAATATTATCAAACAAGTAATCACTGTAAACGGCTAGATGATGTTAAATATGCTTCTCACACTGCGACAAAGTTTTGACCACAACCTGCAAATTGCAGCCACCGATTAATCAAGCTTGCTTAAATTTTTCTTGCAGACTGCTCACCAACTCGGATAATGCTGCAGGCAGCGCCTGCGCATCTGCACCACCGCCTTGCGCCATATCTGGTCGCCCACCTCCTTTACCCGACACTTTAGCAGAGAGGTCTTTTATAATATCCCCAGCTTTGACCTGTGTGGTTAAGGCTTTAGCGACGCCTGCTACCAGACTAACCTTACCGTCATTCACCGCAGCTAGCACTACCACCGCATTACCGAGTTTATCTTTTAGCTGTTCGACCGTTTCACGCAAGGATTTTGGATCGGCGTTATCTAATGACTCCACTAGCAACTTAACCCCATTTACTGCTATCGCATGATTGATTAGCTGCGCGCCCTTTAGTGCCGATATTTGACTTTGTAATTTTTCTAATTGCTTTTCCTGCAACTTACTTTTGTCAGCCAACCCTTGCACTTTCTCTAGCACTTTGTCCTTAGGACCCTTCACTAAACTAGCTATTTTTGACAACTGCTGTTCCATGCTTGCCACCAGCTTAAGCGCTCCGTGACCAGTTACCGCCTCGATTCGACGCACCCCTGAGGCAATACCGCCTTCGGACTTTATTTTCAACAGCGCAATATCACCAGTACGCGCTGCATGAGTACCACCACACAGCTCGATTGAAAACGAGTTGCTACCCATACTAACCACCCGCACTTGCGCAGCATATTTCTCACCAAACAGCGCTTGTGCACCTAGCGCTTTAGCGGCGGCAATATCCATTTCTCGGGTAGTGACTGCGGTGTTTTCCATTATTTGTTGATTGACCATCGCCTCAACTTGCAATAGCTGCTCTGCAGTGATCGCCTCAAAATGAGAAAAGTCAAAGCGCAGCTTTTCCGGATCGACTAGCGAGCCTTTTTGCTGCACATGATCACCTACTACCTGTCGGAGCGCTTCGTGTAATAAATGCGTTGCACTGTGATTTAGAGCAGAGGCTTTCCTCAGCCCAGCATCAACCACTGTGCTAAGTGTCTGGCCTACTTTTAGCTCTCCATTTAACAGCTGCCCTTGATGCAAGTGCAGGTCTGTTTGCTTGGTACAATCTTCAACGATAAAACTTGCCTGATCAGAACTTAGCAGCCCCTGATCGCCAACCTGACCACCGGACTCTCCATAAAATGAAGTACTGTCCAAAATTACCGTGCCACGATCGCCGGCCTTTAACAGATCAACTAACTCCCCCTCGACTAAAATAGCCGTGATTCGCCCTTCGCCCTGTAGGTTTGTATAGCCACTAAACTCAGTCGAACCTTCAACATTTAATTTATCATTGAAGTCTGTATTGAACGAGCCCGATGCTCTAGCTCTTTCACGCTGCGCTTGCATTTCAATATCAAAGCCCTGCATATCAATGCTAAGCTTATTTTCTCGCGCAACATCAGCCGTCAAATCGACCGGAAAGCCATAAGTATCATACAATTTAAAAACCACAGTACCTGGAATTTCAGATCCAGACAGTTTATCTATCTCTTGGTTTAACAGCCTCATACCATTATCCAGAGTTTTAACAAACTGCTGCTCTTCTTTGAGGATTACTTTTTCAATTTGCGACTGCAACTTACATAATTCAGGATATGCTTCGCCCATCTCTAAACTCAGCGCAGCCACTAATTTATGAAAGAAAACGTCCTTAGCACCGAGTTCGTTGCCGTGACGGATAGCCCGACGCAGTATTCTACGCAGCACATAACCGCGTCCCTCATTGTTAGGCAACACCCCATCGGCAATTAAAAACGAACAGGAGCGAATATGATCGGCGACTACTCGCAGCGATTTAGCTTCAAGATCATCTGTACCAATTATTTCGGCAGCGGCCTTCAATAAATTTTGAAACATATCAATTTCATAATTACTGTGCACACCCTGCATAATCGCAGCTACTCGCTCCAAGCCCAAGCCAGTGTCAATCGATGGATTAGGCAATTTTGTTTGCTCGCCACTTGCATCGCGATTAAACTCCATAAAGACCAAATTCCAAATTTCGATATAGCGATCACCATCTTCATCGGCGCTACCTGGCGGCCCACCCCAAACATCAGCGCCGTGATCAAAAAATATTTCGGTGCTGGTACCACAGGGCCCAGTTTCACCCATAGACCAAAAATTATCTTCACCCAAGCGCGAAAAACGACTCATATCAATGCCAATATCATCTCGCCACAAAGCTTCTGCATCTTTATCGGTATGATGTACTGTCACCCAGAGCTTCTCTACCGGCAAGCCAAGCACTTGGGTTAAGAACTCCCAAGCATAGCGAATTGCATCTTGTTTGAAATAATCACCGAAGCTGAAATTACCTAACATTTCAAAAAATGTATGATGCCTAGCGGTATAGCCTACATTTTCTAAATCATTGTGCTTACCGCCGGCCCGAACACAGCGCTGCGCAGTAGTAGCCCTTTTATATGAACGTTTATCTTCACCTGTAAAAACATCCTTAAACTGCACCATTCCGGCATTGGTAAACAGTAATGTGGGATCATTGGTAGGTACTAATGAGCTAGAAGGTACAATTTGATGGCCTTTCTCTTGGTAAAACTCAAGGAAAGCTTGACGAATTTCAGCACTGGTCATGTATTTCATAGTGACGACTTTAATTATCCATTATCATAAATAACAAACACATACAGGGTGTTAAAAGCATTGCTAATTGAAGAGGCTTAGATTTAACGGACTCTGTACGCAAAAAAATAGCCGCTAATTATATATCGAGGGGGTAAATTGTTCGATCTATTTATTCAATATCTCGTGATCAATTTTCTTTTTATTGGCTTTTAATGCGGTTATAACTAGTGGGAATTAATGCCTAACGAGGGACTGCAGCATGATTTTTTGTTGTTTCGGCCAATAAAAAAGCGTGATTTACTTGAAAAACACTGCCCTGCCTTTAAATCCACTAGCCATAACTTGAATCCGTCACTTCAAAGTGAATACACAGCACCGAAGTCATTAAACGGAGAGCTAGCTTGAAGTAGCGAAAAGCAATAGGCTGGTAGGAAGGTGATTCAGATTCTGCTGAAAGTGTAATAATAGACAACTAGGAATTTTCAGCAGCCTCTTGACCGATCGTATGATAAATTTACTCGACAGAGAACCCTCTAGCGGCTATCGAGCGGATGAATTTGGCGCTCTTCTGGATCGTTATTACGACGATACTTACGATTAAAACATGCTACAGCTATCGCAAACCAATCAATTTTAGGTTCTTCAAAAGCCTGTTTTGCATGCTCACTATTCGCAAGCAGTCTATGACTGCTTGCATAACACCGGCTTCACTAGAGTAGCGGGTCCCAGTCTTTTGCTCAAACATGTTGACCCCCTATGTTTAACCGATCAAATATTTAGCCTTTGAGGTACTATTCACTAGGCTCTTTGGCCTTTTTCTCTTTTTCTTTCTCTGGCTCTTTCTCATCGAAATTTAATAACTGCTTACGGAGTTCAGCCTCAATGGCATCCGCATCTTCAGGATGTTCCGTCAAGTATTTCGCGGCATTCGCTTTACCTTGGCCGATTTTACTGCCGTTATATGCGTACCAAGCGCCTGCTTTTTCGACTAGCCCTTGCTTAACGCCCATATCAATCAGCTCACCCATGCGGAAAATACCTTTGCCAAACATGATTTGAAATTCAGCCTGCTTAAACGGTGAAGCAACTTTATTTTTTACCACTTTAACTCGGGTTTCATTACCAACAATTTCATCCCCTACCTTAATCGCACCGATACGTCTGATGTCCAAGCGCACTGAGGCATAAAATTTTAAGGCATTACCGCCAGTGGTGGTTTCTGGTGAGCCAAACATCACCCCAATTTTCATCCGGATCTGGTTAATGAAAATCAATAGGCAATTGGCATTTTTCACATTACCGGTCATCTTGCGCAAAGCTTGCGACATCAAACGAGCCTGCAGCCCCATATGCGAAGCACCCATTTCACCTTCAATTTCAGCCTTAGGCGTCAATGCAGCGACCGAGTCAATAATGATTACGTCCACTGTATTTGAGCGTATCAGCATGTCGGTGATTTCGAGCGCCTGCTCACCAGTATCCGGCTGCGAGACTAACAAATCATCAACATTAACCCCTAGCTTTTCTGCATAATTAGGATCTAGTGCATGCTCTGCATCAATAAAGGCACAACTCTTACCTTGTTTTTGCGCCTCGGCAATAACTTGTAAGGTCAAAGTAGTTTTTCCCGACGATTCAGGCCCATAGATTTCAACAACACGACCGTAAGGTAAACCACCTATGCCCAGCGCCACATCTAAACCTAGAGAACCTGTAGACACTGAAGGAATTGCTTCTCGGGGTTGGTCACCCATGCGCATGACCGCACCTTTGCCAAATTGGCGTTCAATTTGCGAGAGAGCGGCATCTAAAGCTTTTTTTCTATTATCGTCCATATAATCACCTGGGCTATCGTCTATATAATTGTCTTAGCGCTTAAACAAACACTGTATGAATACACAGCATTATGCGCAATATTTTATTAAAAGCAAGTTAATTTGTCGTATAACAACGCGGAACCGAGCAAAACATTAGAATACTAGCTACTTTTATAGCAATAATTGGCTGTGCTTTAGCTACTTATATTGATTGATAATAGCTTAATTACCTAGCTGCTTGCGCTAATTCCGCATAAATAGCCGCGTATTGATTAGCTTCAAACTCATCGATAGTATCACTTTCAAAGCCAGCTTTTCTAGCTATCACTTCCCAGTCCTCTGCACTGGCGATTGACTCTATCAGTGGAAAAATCTTGGCTTCCTCAAAATTTAGATGCTGATTCTCAGTTGCGATAAATTTTTCCAAGGCGCTTAGAATATCGCTTAACGGTTGAATTCCGTCCAATAATATTTCGCTTATTGGCAGCAGTACTTGTTCGGTTTGCGCATGTAGCTGCCGATGTTCCTCTTGACACTGCCGCATAAGGGCGTCCAACTCTCGCGATCTGCCGGCGAAGTGCGTGTACATAATATCTTCTAGGGGGTGATGGTAGACATCTGCATAGTGCCCAATGTATTCAATCGCCTCAGCCATCAGCGGCAGATCGGCCGCCGCTCCCTGACGGGTACTTTTTATATTTTTTTCCAATATCGCCAACAGCTTACTCATATTAATGTGATCTTTATGTAATTCAGCCAACATATTCATAGGACACCTCTATAATTCGCCAGTTACCCAGAGCAGAATTCCCTGCTGATGACTCATTACCATACCCGAGCTATATTGTACGAGTTATGACCTATATCAAAATTTACTGGCTTTGCTGAGTGCTTTTTAACCAACTTTCGAGCTGCCTCGCCGTTTTTTTAACGCTAGTACTTTTGCAAACATGGCCACCACCAACACCGCAAATCCTAGCCTCAGCCATAAGATAGCTCCAACATCACTGCCCAACATTAAGATCAGTAACGTATCCTCAATTAGGCTGTGCGCCAAACTCAAAAAGCAAATTGACAGCAGCACATCTTGTTTGCTGAGATGCCCTTTTTTAACTTCAGAAATCAACAACCCCGCGCCAAAACTCATCCCTAAGGTAATACCTATGATAGTGATGTTACTGGCATTTTTACTAATGCTCAGTAAATTAAGCACCGGATTCAAGATCATATGTAACAACCGCTCAATGCCCATTTTTCTCAGTAGTTTTAGCAGCAACATTAATGTCATAATAATAAAATATATACTGATCAATAACAGTATTTGATCAATAGCCCACTGCGTTAAACTTTGCTCTACAGCACTTGCTTGCCACAGCAACACCGCCGGTTGCTGCTGGTAGTCTAATGAGCCATACAGCCAATTAATGATTGCCGCCAACATCAAACCACCTACCAGTTTTAAGCTAATGGTGATCGTCCAGCTAACACCGACCATTTTAGCGACGGCCCCTTCAATAATCACTGAATGCGATATTAGTATTAAAATCCCAATCACAGAGACTTGCGCCACACTTAATTGCAAGGTTGCGCTCACATCAACAAACACCACCATCGCCGTATAGATATTAGTCAGTATTGCGGTTGCCCAAACAATCCCCATTTGCTCTGGCAACCCCACTAGCTCCATAAATGGCGCCAGCGATCGACCTAGTAACTCTGTACCACCGAGCAGGTCCAGTATTTTTACTATCACTATGGCTGGTACCATTACTTTTATCAGTACCAGATAGACTTGGGTGACTTCTTTTAACAGTGCTTTAGCGCTTTTTATCAACACCAGTGTTGCCTCGAATCAGTTTAATATCAGCAGCAATTATAGAGGGCTTATTAAGAAATAATTCCATTTTATAGAGCTTTATACTAATATTAATTTCTTTTTTTGGTGTTTATATTAATTATGTTTCTCGACCGACTTGATAAAGCTATTTTACGCCAGTTGCAAACAGATGCGGGCATCAGCAATGTGCAACTCGCCGCACTGGTCGGCTTATCGCCACCCGCCTGCTTAAAAAGAGTCAAGCGCCTGGAAAAGTCAGCGGTGATCAATAAGCGGGTGGCGCTGCTCGATCAAGCCAAACTCGGCAATAGTTTACATATGATAGTTGAAATTATGATGCAACAAGATCGCATGGATCTCAACGCGGCCTTTATTAAATGTATTAGGGACGCCGATGAAGTTCATCAATGTTACAAAGTAACGGGAGAAGTCGATTTTGTATTGGTTGTGGTGGTGCCTGGTATGCCGAGTTATGAGAGTTTTTGTGAGCGGGTCATTTACAGTAATTCAAATTTGCGCAATTTTAGAACTTTAATTTCCATGAATCGTGTCAAATACGATACTAAAGTCCACATTCCCGATTGAGTAGATAACCTTAGCATTACTTGATACCTCTGGAAAACGTTGCGAACGAAGGTAATACAAGGAAAAAAATTAGCGAGATAGCGCAGTTATCATACCCTCTGGATAAGTTATGCTGAGACCTCACATACAACTGCGCTATTTTTTACCCACAGCGCGAATAGATTGTTGCTCTGTGGGTAAGATTTTTAGCGGTTATAGAGGGTACTGATAAAACTATGCCACTTCTACTATTTCATAGCTGTGAGTAACTTGTACACCAGCAGCTTTAAGCATAATAGATGCGGAACAATACTGATCGGCAGACAAACGAACCGCCCTCGCTACATGACTCTCTTTAATATTGCGACCAGTGATCATAAATTTAATATCAATGTTGGTAAAAACCGCAGGTATTGCATCCGCACGCTCAGCATCGACCTCTGCCACACAGTCGACAACATCCTGGCGGGCTTTTTGTAGAATACCCACCACGTCATAACTGGCGCACCCCGCCACCGCTAACAGCATCATTTCCAGTGGTCTAGCGCCGCGCTTTTGCTCGCCATCCATGATCATTTCAAAACCAGACTCGGTTTTTCCTGTAAAGCGAACATCGCCATCCCACTTTGCCGATACTTGCATGTATTACACCTGTTTTTAATCAGAGCAACGCGCTCACCACCGTTTTAGGTGGGTAGACGCTGATTGGTTTACGAAGAGGATCGCTAGCACTTACTGCACTAGCTAGTATATTGACGACTATTTAGAAGAACAATTCTCTTAGCTTACTGCCTGGATCTTCGGCCCGCATAAATGCCTCCCCCACTAAAAACCCGTGCACATCTCGCTCACGCATCGCCGTGACATCTTCTCGGCTATGAATGGCGCTCTCGGTAATTACTATTTTGTCGCGGGGGATAAAAGGTAGCAGTTCAAAAGTATTATCTAAGCTGACCTCAAAAGTATGTAAATTCCGATTGTTGATACCGAGCAATTTATTACCCAAACTTAATGCCTGCTCTAACTCATCGCCACCGTGTACTTCGACCAGCACATCCATACCTAAGCGGTGCGCTAAATTATTAAGCTCCATCATCTGTCGATCTTCAAGGCAGGAGACGATCAATAAAATACAGTCGGCGCCGATAGCTCGAGCTTCGAACACTTGATAGGGATCGATAATAAAATCTTTGCGAATCACCGGTAGATTGCAGGCAGCTCGCGCTTCGATTAAATAGTGTTCGCTGCCAGCAAAAAAATCAGCGTCGGTTAAGACTGACATGCAAGACGCACCAGCTGACTGGTATGACATCGCTATTTCTGCCGGTATAAAAGGATCTCGCAACAACCCTTTTGAGGGGCTGCGTTTTTTTGCTTCTGCAATAATCGCTGGACGCCCCTGTTCAATACTATGTTGTAGCGCCCGAGTAAAACCACGAGGTGTCAAATCACTATCCATAGCAGCGGTAATACTCTTCTCTAGATCGCCCAGACTTTTATGCTCGGAACGCTCTGCTATTTCTTCGATTTTACGCTGAATAATTTTCTTTAAAACCGTGGGGATCTCTGACATAGTATTCTCTTTTTTACTTGGCTGTTGCAAACGCCGTACTAAATGCGACTAATTGCTGTAATTTGGCGCTGGCAGCGCCGCTGGAGATAGCCTCTTTTGCCATAGCCACCCCCGATCTTATATCGATTGCTAAATCTGCTGCATAGAGTGCCGCGCCTGAATTTAATGCGATCATGTCCGCCGCCTTTAAATCTTGGCCATTAAAAGCTGCCTCGATCATGGTCAAGCTCTCTGCCGCGCTAGCGACTTGTAAGCCATTTAAACTCTGTGGATTGATACCCGCATCAGCAGCGCTAATTTTATACTCTGTTATTTGATTCTCTTTTAATTCGGCAACAAAAGTTTCACCGTTAAGGCTTATTTCATCCAGACCATCGCTAGCGCTAACCACTAGTACATGTTTAGCACCTAATTCTTGCATTACTTGGGCGATAGGCAGGCAGTAAGATCGATTAAAAACACCGAGTAAATAGTGCTTAACGCCCGCCGGGTTGGTCAGGGGGCCGAGTAGATTAAAAATGGTCCGCAGTCCCATTTCTTTACGCGGTACAATGGCGTGGCGCATCGCACGATGATATTGCGGGGCGAACATAAAACCAACCCCTATTTCATCGATACAACGGGCAACCTGGCTAGCATCTAATGCTAAATTAACCCCTGCAGCTTCTAGTAAATCAGCGGAGCCAGTAGTTGATGACACTGATCTGTTACCGTGTTTGGCGACGCAGCCACCGGCGGCTGCAACCACAATCGCACAGGCGGACGACACATTAAATAAATTGGCGCTATCGCCACCCGTGCCAACGATATCAACGGCGGCTTGATGTTTAATATTTACTGGGATCGCTAACTCACGCATCACTCTGGCAGCCCCGGCAATTTCTTTTACGGTTTCACCTTTGATCCGCAAACCCATTAAGAAACTACCCATTTGCGACTCTGTCGCCTGGCCGGTCATGATCTGCATCATCACTCTTTGCATATCAGCGGTAGATAAATCTTTCTTTTCGGCAATAACTGCTAGCGCTTCTTTTATGTCCATCATAAATTCTTCATCAACTTAGTTTTGTCTGGATCAGGGGTCACTACAGGCATCAATTCAGCTGCTAGATACTAAAAAAATTTACTTTGCACTCAGCAACTAGCTAAGACCACTGACCCAGTGATTACGATCATCTACGGATTCACAAAATTATTCAATAGCTGATGCCCCTGAATCGTCAAAATCGATTCGGGGTGGAACTGTACCCCTTGAATTGGCAGCACAGTATGTTTCAATCCCATAATTTCAGCAACACTACCGTCGGCATTTTCGGTCCAAGCTGTAATTTCTAAACATTCAGGCAAGCTGCTGGGGTCGACCACCAGCGAGTGGTAACGCGTCACTTGCAGGGGATTATCTAAGCCTTTAAATAAACCTTGATTATTGTGTTTAATCAAAGAAATTTTACCGTGCATGGCTTTTTTAGCTCTAACTACTTTGCCGCCAAATGCAACGGCGATACTCTGGTGTCCCAAACAGACCCCCAGTACCGGAATTTTTTTACCAAATTCAGCAATAGCAGCAACACAAATACCAGCTTCTAAGGGACCGCAGGGACCAGGAGAAATGACCAGCGCCTCTGGTTGCAGCTCGCTGATTTGCGCCAGACTAATTTGGTTATTGCGTTTAACGCAGACCTGCGCCCCCAGCTCTGCCAAGTATTGGGTTAAGTTATAGGTAAATGAATCATAGTTATCTATCATCAACAACACGGTAAATGTAACCTTTTTATCAGCGGTGCTTATTTTACATTTGATTACATGCTGCCACTTATTGACAGGTTTTAGATGCGCTCAGATGGCCTTCAAACATTGTGAGACCTCTGCATAACTTACCCAGAGGGTATGATAACTGCCGGTTTTTGCCTTGTCTTACCTTCGCTCGCAACGTTATGCAGAGGTCTCATTGTAATATACTTCTATTAATTAATAATCTGTTATCTAGCTTATAGAACTACTTACACTTGTAGCAAGCAGATAAGGAGCAATGATGATTGCTGCGAGGGATGATATATTTGAGTAGAATTGGAGTGCGCTAAGAGTAGATTCCCCCTAGCCGTATCGATAAATGACAGGCATAAAAAACCCAGTGACAGAACCTTAAAACTGTCACTGGGGATAAAGTGTCTAAATTAGAACATATTCATATATGCTCCGCTATCCGACAAAAGTATTACTTTGTCAGCAATTCAATGACTTGAGACGAATTAGTCAAACAAGTCAACACTGGCAGCAATACTCGGCGGGTAAATCCGAACTACTTATTCTGCTTGATGACTAATTTAAACTCTGCACAACTGTCTTGTAACCACAGCCACACATAATCTGCAAAGCTGCGTCTTATTACTAATTCCCACTGCTGCTCACCGGTGCGACTCAGCACTGCTTGAGTTTTAGCGAACACTGTAGTCACTACTTTACCGATCGGAAAACTTCGCGGATGAACATCTAATGGAACTGATTTTTGCAGTAGTTTTTGCACGTCACTGCCGCTTAAGCGCAATATAGTTTGTCCACCTGACACATTGACAATCGCGCAGTGTCCCTGCACTTCATTGACTAGCGCTTGCTCTATCTCATAACTGCGCTCACCCGGCACTACCACTAGCCATTCATCAGGTGAAATCCAGCGAATTGAAATCTGCTCTTTCTCCACCATTTTAAGCGTTTCGGGCAGTGCCAATCCAAGCGCTCGCTCCACCCCTTGGGTAAAACCGGGATTGGATAGTTTGCCACGCAGCACAATATGGCCAAGTAATTCGAGCTCCGTCAACTGCACGGTGCCAAGTTCTCCTTGATGAGCGGTAGCTTGTGTGTCTAAGTCTGCATGTTTTAACGGGCTGCGCCCTTCAATACCACTGTCGCTAACGGGTCTTTGATCCATAGAATTGATCGTTTGCGCATAGATAAATTCAGCGCGGTTGTTTTGATCAGACATTTTGACGCTCTCCCTTAGGATCTAAGAATATTGGGCTGCATATAATTGCTTCAATCGCCGTGCCGTCTGGCTGCGGATAAAAAACTGTCTCACCCATGCGGTTGTGCCCATTGCGAATAAATGCCATCGCTATCGAGTGCCCAAGGCAGGCGCTGTAATAGCTTGAAGTTACATGACCAAGCATGGTCATAGGGATGGGCTGATTCGGGTCATTGACCGCTTGTGAACCCTCGGGGATTACCTGCAGCGGATCTTTAGTTTTCAAACCGACCATTTGCTTGCGATCTTCCTTTACACAGTCAGCGCGTTGCATACCGCGCTTGCCGATAAAGCTAAAGGCTTTCTTGGTCGACACAGCCCAGCCCATTCCCAAATCGTAGGGGTGAACAGAGCCATCAGTGTCTTGTCCGGCGATGATGAAACCTTTTTCAGCACGTAGAATATGCATAGTTTCAGTGCCGTAAGGAGTCAAGTTATAGGCGGCGCCCTTTTCCATAACCGCCTGCCAAATCCGCAATCCGTAGTTGGCTTGCACGTTGATTTCAAAAGATAACTCACCGGTAAATGAGATCCTAAAAATCCGCGCTGGAATACCTTGTACCGTCGCAACTTTCCAATCCATGTACTTAAATGCATCGTTGCTTAGATCGATATCATCAACCACTGCCTCTAGAATTTTACGCGCCTTTGGCCCAGTCACTGTCACCGTTGAGAAATGGTCGGTGACGGTATTGAAGTAAACATCTAATTCGGGCCATTCTGTTTGCTGATAAATTTCTAACCATTCAAGCACGCGAGCCGCGCCACCGGTAGTGGTTGTCATGATGAAGTGATTTTCAGCTAAACAGGCGGTGACACCGTCGTCAAAAACCATTCCATCCTCGCCACACATCAGCCCATAACGGCACTTACCTATCGCCAGTTTAGCCCAGGCATTAGCGTAGACTCGGCCTAAGAATTCGCGGGCATCGGGCCCTTGAATATCTATTTTACCTAGGGTTGAGGCATCTAGCACACCGGCGCTTTCACGAACCGCTAAACACTCACGCTCGAGTGCTTGCTGCATACTTTCCCCCGCTTGCGGAAAGTACCAAGGACGCTTCCAGTTGCCGACATCTTCAAACAATGCCCCGTTTTCCATGTGCCATTCATGCATAGCAGAAAAGCGCATCGGATCAAATAAGCCCGCACAGTGACGCCCGGCGATCGCGCCAAAGGTAACTGGGGTGTAGTTTGGACGAAAGATAGTGGTCCCTGTTTCGGGAATGGTCTTACGCATAGATTTGGCGGCAATCGCCATCCCATTGATATTGCCCATTTTACCCTGATCTGTGCCGAATCCCATCGCCGTGTAACGCTTGACGTGCTCAATAGATTCAAAGCCTTCTAAGGTCGCCATTTCAATACCGGCAGCGGTGACATCATTTTGCAAATCGACAAACTGTTTTGGCGCGCGACTGGTTGGCTTAGGATGAGGGATATGATAGAGCGCCATCGGTGGGTTTTCAGTGACGATTTCGGTGCTGGCAGCACCACTATCCGCTGATCCAGAGGCTAGCTTAAAGCCTGCATTCAAAACCGCTTGTTCACCCGTAGCAGTGCCATCCGCCAGGCAACTATGTAAATCAAAAGTGCCGTTAATAGCTCCTACCACTAATTGTTTTTGTACAGTTTTACCCGGGATAAAGCCGATCACTTGATCGCTCCACACCGGACGACTGCCAGTGTGACAAGATAAGTGAATAGCTGGACTCCATCCGCCTGAACTGGCGAGAGTATCGCATTTTAGCTGCTCCAGGGTGCCGGTCAACTTATCGCCTACTGAGTTTAGTGCCGAGACACTGACACTGGCCACTCGCTTGCTACCTTGCACTTCAACAACAGCAGCACCGCTAATCACTCGAATGCCCAGTGATTTTGCTTTATCGGCAACCTGAACGCCGGCGCCACCACTACGAGTATCGACAATCGCCACAACTTCGCGCCCTGCTGCATGCCAATCAAATGCCGCTGCATAGGCATTGTCATTGGTGGTCATTAAAACCAACTGATTACCTGGCACTACCGCGTAGCGATTAATATAAGTAGAAACTGCCGCCGCCAACATACAACCTGGTACATCATTATTGGCAAAGACTAGAGGCCGCTCGTGAGAGCCAGTCGCTAACACCACCCAGCGACTGCGAACCCGATGCATACGCTGCTTGGATGTATTTGTCGGGGCACGATCTGCAATGTGATCGGTACAGCGCTCGTGAATGGTCAAAAAATTATGATCGTGATAGCCGTTAACTGTCGCTCTTGGCAACATTAACACTTCCGGACAAGCGGCTAATTCCGCAACTACCTTAGTCACCCACTGCATCGCGGGCTCGCCATCAATAAGAGCTGTTGAATCCAGTAATGAGCCGCCAAACTCCGCCTGTTCATCGGCAATAATCACTCTGGCACCTGAGCGCGCCGCCACTAGTGCAGCCGATAATCCGGCGGGCCCAGCACCGACGATGACTATATCGGCATGTTGATTGTAATGGTCGTAGCGATCGGGGTCACTCTCTCGCGGTGAGCGACCTAAACCGGCAGCTTTCCGGATATATTTTTCGTAGCTACTCCACATTGACTTGGGGTACATAAACGTTTTGTAGTAGAAGCCCGGCGGCATCATTTTAGCGCCGATGCTTCCCAGAGCACCCATCATGTCAAAATCAACGTTCGGCCAACCGTTAGTCGATGTCGCCACTAAACCATTAAATAGTTCCTGTTGTGTGGCACGTACATTCGGCACTTGAGTGGCCTCTGTGGCGCCCAGTTGCATAATAGCATTCGGCTCTTCGGCACCGGCGCCGACAATCCCACGTGGACGGCTATACTTAAAGCTGCGGCCAACTATATCAATACCATTCGCCAACATTGCCGAGGCTAACGTATCCCCAACAAAGCCTGGATAACTCTGGTTGTTGTAGCTGAAATTAATTTGGCAGTTACGCGCAATGCGTCCACCAGATTTTAGGCGGTTTTGCTGTGACATTTAAACCCCCTCCTTAGCTGCAGCAGCTTCGCTAGCACCTGTAATATTAGGCTGTTGACCAATTTTATACACTTCTTTAATCTCGTAATTCTGCGTGTCGCGTGTCATGTTGAAAAACTTGCGGCAGCCAATAGCATGGACCCACAATTCGTGGTGGATACCCCGTGGGTTGTTGCGAAAAAATAAATATTCGCCCCACTCTTGATCAGTACACTGGTCCGGATCGAGCGGACGCGGAATATGCGCTTCTCCGGCGGCGTGGAACTCTTCCTCTTCACGATGCTCTTCACAGTGCGGACAGTAAATATAAAACATGAGTAACTCCTTAGTGGGCAACGCCTGCAGCGCCGTGTTCATCGATGAGTGCACCGTCGTAAAAGCGGAACATAGAGAAAGGTTTAGCCATTTCAGAGGCCTCACCAGCCGCTAAAGTGGCGGCAAACACGTGCCCAGATCCCGGGGTAGCTTTGAAACCGCCGGTACCCCAACCACAGTTAAAGAATAAATTTTCCACCGGTGTTGCCGAGATAATTGGACAGGCATCGGGGCAAGTATCAACGATCCCTCCCCACTGTCGATTCATTCTCACTCGGCTAAACACTGGAAACAGCTCAACAATCGCCTGCACTGTGTGCTCAATCGTATGGTAGCTACCACGTTGCCCATAGCCATTATAGCCATCGATACCCGCGCCAATCACTAGATCACCTTTATCGGATTGCGAGATATAACCGTGTACATGGTTAGACATAACCACCGTATCTAAAATCGGCTTAATCGGCTCAGAGACTAGCGCCTGCAGAGGATGCGACTCAAGCGGCAATCTAAAGCCCGCCATTTTCGCCATCACACTAGAATTACCGGCCGTGACACAGCCGATTCGATCGGCTTCGATAACACCGTGTGAATTAGTCATAACACCGGTCGCTGCACCGTCTTCAATAATGATGTCTACTACTTCACACTGTTGAATTAAATCGACGCCTAAAGCATCAGCTGCCCGGGCGTAGCCCCAAGCGACGGCATCGTGACGCGCAACACCGCCACGCGGCTGCCAAGAGGCACCCATAATTGGATAACGGGGTCTATCACTGCAATCCATCATCGGTACAATTTCTTTTATTTGCTGTGCATCGAGGACTTCGCCATCAATACCGTTTAAACGATTGGCGTGCACCCGCCGCTCAATATCGCGCATGTCTTGCAGAGTATGGCCTAAATTTAACACCCCGCGCTGAGAAAACATCACATTGTAGTTGAGGTCTTGCGAAAGCCCCTCCCACAATTTCATGGCGTGTTCATATAATTTAGCGGACTCATCCCACAGGTAATTAGAGCGTACAATAGTGGTATTTCGAGCGGTGTTACCACCTCCTAAATAGCCTTTTTCCAACACCGCTATATTGGTAATACCATGCACCTTAGCAAGATAGTAAGCAGTGGCTAGCCCATGCCCACCACCGCCTACGATGATCACATCATATTTCTTTTTCGGCACTGGGTTACGCCATACACGCTGCCAGTTCTCATGATGACTCAAGGCGTGTTTCAACAACCCGAAACCTGAATATTTTTGCATGGCTGAATCCCTGATCTTCGATAATTTTTATACTTGCAGATAAAAATTAAGTGACTGAATAAAAAAAGCCCCCCACATTGAGGACAGTCTTAGTTTATGTAGGGGAGCAAAAGTTTGATAGTTGGATAATAATTTCTATCGCCGCTAGCATTCTCCTTAAAAGCGACATTCCTCAATCAATCCGCGACACCCTAGCTGACAAGTGGTGAGGGAGCACTGGCTGTAATCATCTCAGTAGTCGAGGAGTAAGTATCCATACCATGAACGACTGCAAGCGCCAGCTCCCGCTAAGCTACTTTCACTACCTGTCCCTAAAAGAAAGGCAGTTCTTGATTCTAAAGCGCTTAGAAAAATATCCACTGAAGCTATAAGCGTCGTTAAAACCTCTTAATTTCTTTACATAATCAATATTTCACTAACCAGCTCGCTCTAGAGCTGTGATCTCAAATTATCGAGGGAGATACATCTCGTCATGCCATATTGAGCAGATAACTGAGCATTAAATCTAATTTTTTTATGAGAAAAATCGAGATGATCTTTAAGTTCTTGCCAGAGATATTGATAGGTGTGATTTATTCACTGCCAAAAGTAGCCGATGGAAAAAGATGGTCTAAACTTATGTGAAGGATCTTACTTTACGCCGAAAAAGCTTAGAGGCCCCTATTGTCGATGGCTATTATTCCACCGTTTTTCAGCGTTTTTCAGCGTTTTTCAGCGTTTACTTGAACATTATCCTGAATCCGCGTGCATTTTACAAAGCGAAGTAGAATCAAGAGCTTGCGCTATGTGGTGCATTGAAGTCACTGATTCAGGATTATCATAGGGACGCAAAACCGACTTCAATTTATAGCGACTAATTTAGAAATTTTCGAACTGATCTCTAAAATAAATTCCGGTTTATCAACTCGCCTAGCCAGACCGGTATGTGGCACTCGTCACCACTAAAAACGAAGGTATATGTATGTTATTAAAGCACAAACTTTATGCAAGCTTATTCTTTGCAATTGTATTTCCACTCAGTGTTTCAACTTATATGTTTTCTAGTAATATTAAAACTCATACAACTGAAAAGCTGATCAAGTCCGAATTACCTACCGCCTTAAGTGATGTCCGCAATGCATTTGAACTGGAATTAGCTGTACCTATAATGACCTCGCAGTCTATTGCTAAAAATTCATTCGTAAAAAATTGGTTGCAAGGTGGAGAAGCACAAAACCAACAGTCGGCGTTTATCTCGTATTTATCAGCAATAAAAGAGCAGAGTCATGCAATTACTGCCTATATAGTATCTGACATTTCTAAAAATTATTACAATCACGAGGGAGTTGTCCTACAGATAAATAAAAGTGGCGATCACTGGTTTTACGATTTCATTAATTCCAATAAAGAATTTGAGGTAAACATTAGCACAGACAGCGCGGCTGTTTTCATTAATTATGCAATTGAAATTGATGGCAAGCGTATAGCGTTAGCCGGTGTTGGTCGCTCCCTTGATTCAATGACCAGCTTGATAAAAAGTTATAATATTGGCGAACAAGGCATTGTTTACTTGGTTGATCACCAAGGGGTGATCAAGCTGCACCCTGATCAGTCTTTTATTGGTAATTCTGTAAATCTAGACGATCTTTCTAATGGAAAAATTTTATCTGATGAGCGAGCCACTGGTAGATATTTAATATCAAGTACCCCTCTTAAATCTCTCGACTGGCACTTAGTGGCCGAAGTTCCTGAAATACAGCTATATGGAGCAGTAAATTCAGCAATTAACAAAAATATTATTTTTGGGATAATAATAGCATTAATTGGTTTTATTCTAATCAGGTTGATTATAATTCAAGTCTTCAAGCCAATTGAAATCATCACCAGAGCCGTTTCCTCTTTAACGGAGAAAGATGGTGATTTAACGGCTCGGCTACCGGTGAATAATCATGAAATAGGTGTCCTAGCACAGAAATTTAATTTATTTTTAGAACAGCTGCATCTTATGTTTGTTCAAGTATCCTCTACTGCCTCTCAAGTAAAAAGCATTTCTGATAGCGTCAACAGCAAAATTTCTAGTGCCACTAAACTGGCTGAGCAGCAATCCGAGAGTACCGATACTGTTGCAGCAGCAGTCAATGAATTGGAAATGACCGTTCAAGATATTTCAAATAGTGCGACCCGAGCCTCTGAAGTTGCGACACATTCGCAAACATCCTCTTTGAAGGGCGTTCAATTTGTAAATCAAACTATTATTGAAATGAAAAATTTAGAGAGTTCTATGTCTTCAACCGTTACTTCGGTAAAAGAACTGTCTACTGAAATACAATCTATTACTCAAGTTTTAGATGTTATCAAAGGCATATCAGACCAAACAAATTTACTGGCATTAAATGCGGCTATAGAAGCGGCTAGAGCTGGAGAGCAAGGGCGGGGCTTTGCTGTCGTAGCTGATGAAGTAAGAACCTTAGCGCAACGTACCGCTGAGTCTACAGAACAGATAAACGCTATGATTACAGGGCTAAACACCAAAGCTGAGTTAACTGTTACTGCAATAGAAACCGGCAGTGAAAGTACTGTTGATACCTCTAAGCAATTAAGTGAAACAGGCAGTACTTTCTCTTCTATTACAGACGAAATAGTTAAACTAGCGGAATTGAATTCTCATGCAGCAACCGCTACCAGAGAACAGATGCTAGCGACATCGGAGATTAGTGAAAATATAGTAGTGATCGCTACGACAGCCGTTGAAACAAAAGAAAACATGTTGGCCTCTACTGATTTGTGTAAGGAATTAGATGAAAAATCTAAAGCTCTACAATCATTAATAGGCAAATTTACTTTATGAGAGCTCTGCATAACTTACCCAGAGGGTATGATAACTGCGCTCGTTAATACGGCGTTAAAAAACTGGCTCAATATGCGCATTTAGATCGGCAATACCCATAAAGAAGGGCACACGGCACCCAACATGAGGGGCATACTATACCCAAAGCAAGGGGCGCACTGACTCCGCGGTCGCGCCGTTTTTTTCCTTGTCTTATCTTCCCTCACAACGTCATGCAGAGCTCTCTTTATAAAGAAACACTCAATTGTTTGGGGCTTGGCTGACACTTTGCGTAGAGGCTATTCACAGAAACCTTACTCTTCATTGGTGCGGCACCTAAGCCTCTATCTGCAAATTAGATTTGGGAACTGAACAGCATGAGAGGATGTAACCTATTGCAACGTCATCATCAGTAATCCCCCCGTTGTGGCTCATTTCAACTTGGCCGTCAATTTTCATTACCTTACAGGTACCACAAATCCCCATACCGCAGGCTTTGGGTATAGTAAGGCCGAGCTTTGCGGAAGCTTCATGGACCGTTTCTCCAGGGTGAATTTGCACACTTTTCCCAGCTTTCAAGAATTCGATACTGAACATTTCATCCACATTCAAGGTATCAGCATGATCCACGGCAATTTCAGCTTGTTCTATGGCATTTTGCTCGACGGCTTCAGGGGTTGCACCAAAGGATTCCTCATGGTAACGGCGCATCTCAAATCCAGATTTTTTCAGTAATTCCCTAACTGCGCGCATATAAACTTCAGGACCGCAGCAAAAAATTTCCCGCTGGATAAAATCGGGACAAATCATCTGCAGTTTACCGGCGTCTAAATAGCCTCTGTACCCTGCCCAAGCTTGCCCGGTGTTGTGTCGTTCACAAATTAAACTCAGTGAAAAGTTACTAATCCGCGAGCACATATGCTCTAGCTCGCGACGGTAGATAATATCATCTGGGGTGCGGGCGCTATGTACGAAATGCATGTCTACTTCGGCATTGGTATCAAAGAACCAGCGCGCCATTGACATCACCGGTGTAATACCGACGCCTCCGGAGAGCAACAGCACTTTATCTGCGGGGTAATCGATACAGTTAAATAACCCCACCGGCCCGTGCACTGCCAGCTCATTGCCCTCTTGCAAATTATCGTGCAGCCAATTTGAGACTAAGCCGCTGGGAGCACGCTTTACCGTAATTGAAAAACTGTAGGGAACAGAGGGAGAGCTAGAAATAGTGTACGAGCGCATTATCTGCTGAGATTCTATCTCTAATTCTAAAGTGACAAATTGCCCAGGCTTGAAGAAAAACATCACCGGTTGCGATGCCATAAAACAAAAGGTCTTTACATCGACAGTTTCCTCTATGACTTTCACACATCGTACTAAATGCCGGCCATTGCTCCAAGTTTTGGTATTAATCTCATGAAGGTAGTTACTGCTTGGGGAAGCGGCTGCTTTTGTCATCATAGTACTCGCATGCAATATTAAGTGAATTTAAATCGCAGCAAAAGATTGGCAGCTATTGTCACTCAAGTGCTCACGATCTTTTAAAAAGTGCGATTTGTGCACATCATCTGCGCAGAGTGGTTTTGGATATTGCCCAATTACGACATACAAATGCTTACACCTTAACCCATCTAGATAGCAATCAGTTTTAACGGCGCTTTTTATAGAGAACAGCCAATCAAACCGGTGATTTGTGATCAGTTTGAAGTCGCAATCAGGCAGTTTTCTATGCAATTTTTAGGCGAAGATTCGCCCATCAGTTTAACCACAATAATGATAGGGACTTGATGTGCACCAATACGATTTAATCAACATCAAACACAGTGATTTTGCTCAAGCTAGCAGTGAAATGTATCGATTACTTGCCTCTCGCAAAGGTAATTTTTCACTGCCACAACCGCTGTATAACGATCCGCAGATGTTTAAAGTAGACATGCAGGAAATTTTTCAAAAGGAATGGATTTTTGTCGGTATGAGTTGCGAGCTACCTGAAAAGGGAGATTATATCGCGGTTGATATTGCGCAAAATTCGATATTGATAGTACGCAGCGCCGAGGGCGAGATTCATGCCTTTCACAATGTCTGTCGTCACCGGGGCTCAAAATTATGCGACGGTCAACAGGGCAAAGTCGCCAATTTAGTTTGCCCATATCATCAGTGGACTTACGATTTAAAAGGCAATTTATTATTTGCCGGCTCGGAAATGGGTGACGATTTTAACATGCAAGATTACGGCTTAAAGACTGTACACTGCGAGGTCGCGGGGGGCTTTATTTTTGTCTGCTTAGCCAAGGGGGCTGCTCCAGATATTACGCCTTTCGCCGCTACGCTCAATGAGTATATGCAGCCGTATGATATAGAAAATAGTAAGGTTGCTCTGCAGAGCACTATTGAAGAGGCTGCCAACTGGAAACTGGTGATAGAAAACAATCGCGAGTGCTACCACTGCAATGCATCACATCCTGAATTACTCGGCAGCCTACTCGAGTTCGACGATACGAATGACCCCAGAGTAACTAGTGAGTTTTTAGCCCACTATGAAAAGCAATCTAGCGCTTGGGACGCTGAGCAGATACCACATCGACACGTATCTCACGGGCTGGCCAACAGAGTGGTTCGCATGCCTTTAAAAGAGGGAGTTGAGGTGATGAGTATCGATGGAAAAGCATCCGCTAAATTGATGGGTAGAATAAAAAATCCTCAGCTTGGCTCGATGCGTATTCTACACTTGCCTAACTCTTGGAATCACATGCAATCTGATCACTGTGTGGTCTTCCAGGTTATTCCTATTAGCGCACAAAAAACCTTAGTGACGACCAAGTGGCTAGTACACAAAGATGCCATTGAAGGTGTAGATTACCAAGCGAGTCAACTTCGCGCAGTCTGGGATGCAACTAATTATCAAGATAAGGTATTAGCAGAGCGCAACCAACAGGGGATCAATTCCATCGGCTATCAACCGGGACCCTATTCAGAAACCTATGAGTTTGGGGTGATTAACTTCATTGATTGGTACAGTGCAACGGTGCGTAAAAACATAGACAACTCCTATGCATAGGCCATTAAAATAGCGCCGCGACCCATCTATCGACTGAACTTAGCCAGCTGTTAACGAAACTGTGAGATCAGTATAATAAGCCGTGCAGTACACACCAATCAGCGCGGCACACTTGTCGATCAATCATTTGAGAGCTCAGCATAACTTACCCAGAGGGCACGATAACTGCGCTCGATAATACGCCGTTAAAAAGCGGCTTAATATGCTCATCTTACACCAGTAATACCCATGAAAGAAGGGCACACTGTAGCCAAAGTGAGGGGCATACTAGCTCCGCAATCTGGCCGGTTTTTGGCTGCTCTTGCCTTTCTTGTCTTGTCTTGTCATGTCATGTCTTACTTTAGCTCGCAACGTTATGCAGAGGCCTGCATGTGCTAAATACTCACTAAGACCTGAATCAGTGACCGCATAGCCCAGCGTCTACCAACAAGCTATTAATAACAATTTCATTTAGCACTTAACAAAGAAAAACTAGCGACGAAAAAAGCAGCAAAAAGAGAGTGTTTTTTGTGCTTGTTTTTCTTTCAAGTTATTAATATTAATATTAAATTCAGAAAATGAAGGTTTTATTTGCTCTAGTGCAAAGCTACCTTTACCCTAGGAAATATATCTGTTATAAATTTCCTATCATAAAACTGTTGGAAAACTATGACACTACATTCGCAAGCTAAATCTCTGTTAAGATATCAATCGATAGGTATCACTTGCATAGTATTAGCTATTATTGCTGGAATTTTTAGCTATTTTCTTTTAAAAGATAATTCCAATCATAAACATCGACTGCAAACCTTAGATTTCGAAGTTAGAGAAGCGCACAAAAGACGCATCCAGCTGGAAGTAAAAAATGCCAGTGACTACATCATTTACATGAATTCCCAAGCAGAAAATCAATTAAAGCGTCAATCTAAAGCGGCGGTTGAAAAAGCGCACATTATCGCCAGCAGTATTTATAGACAACAGAAAGACATCTTGAGTCCAGAAAAAATTAAGCGACTGATTATTGAAACACTCCGAGATATCCGTTTTTTTAACGGCCGCGGTTATTATTTTATCGACGGCTTAGATTCACTCGTACACATGCTCCCCCCTTTCCCTAAGCTGGAAGGCAGCTATTTTTTTGATATTCCGAATACCACCACCAACTTTCAACTAATTTTGGATTCATTAGATAACCCTCAAAAAGCCGGTTACTCGCGATACCAATGGTACTCTCCTGCGAGGCCCAAACAGCTCAGTGAAAAAATTAGCTACGCTAAGGTATTTGAACCTTTTGACTGGCTGATAGGCGCGGGAGACTATCTGTCTGGATTTGAACAAGATTTGCGACTAGACGCCTTAGAGCGGCTCTCTAAATTAAAACTCAACAGCCAAGCTAACATCACCATATTAGACACCAGCGGCCTGTTAATTAGCAATTTCCAACAGCACAATTTGTTTACAAGTAACCAGGCACTGAATATCATCCTGTCGAATGAAATCATCTCGTTTGCACAGCAGGGCGGAGGATTTATAGACTTTTCTAAACTGCTGAATACACCATTAAAAGATAACAACCAGCTTGCCTATATTGAAACTATTGAACCTTTAAACTGGATAGTGATTGCCGATATATCTCCGGGCAAAATCAACAAAATCATAGCCACGCAAAGCAGTCAGATTGAATTGCAGTCCCGTGAAGATCTGCAAGTCCTAATGATAGTGTTAGCGATCACCGCCTTGATTACGCTATTAATTATTTACCTTTACAATGTGTGGTTTCAGCGCCTTTTCAAAACATATCAAAATAGCTTAGACTTAAAGCAACAAGAAATTTTACTCAACAACCAAAAACTAAAACTTGCCTCGAGAGTTTTTGAATCGACCAGCGATGCAATTGTAGTCACTAACACTAAGTTAAAAATAATAGTAGCGAATCCCGCCTGTATCAAAATCACGGGCTACCAAGCAGAGGAAATCATCGACAAAAATGCTAAATTTTTGTGCTCAGATCACCAAGATGACTATTTCTATAAAGAAGTATTTCAACAGTTACATCAACAGGGGCACTGGCAGGGGGAATTCTGGAATAAGCACAAAAATGGCAAGGTTTATCCGATATGGTTATCTATTTCTACCTTTATCGATACTAAACACAGAATTTTAAATTACATTGCGATATTTTCCGACATATCGGAATTAAAAAAGACCGAGAAGCGCTTAACTTATCTGGCAGATTATGACCCATTAACGCAACTTGCGAAGCGCCACATACTGGCAGATAGGGTCGATGAAATTATTAAATACAGCGAGCTCAATCATCAGCAACAATTTGCATTAATGCTGATTGACTTAGATCGATTTAAAAACATCAATGACACTTTGGGACATAACATTGGCGATCAAGTACTGCAACATATTGCCAAAAGACTATCCGCCAACATCCGCGCGTCAGATATAATAGGTCGTTTGAGTGGCGATGAATTTATTATTTTAGTTAACCACAACAAAGCCTATTCGGCAGCAAGCCGCTTAGCTAGTCGCATCATAATAGATTTGGCTGAACCGATTAAAATTGCCGACCATGATTTAGTAGTCACCCCCAGTATTGGCATTGCCGCTTTCCCCGATGACGGTATTAATTTTGATTCACTGTTAAAAAATGCCGATGCGGCCTTAAACCATGCCAAGTCCCAAGGTAGAAACAACTATCAATTTTTCACTGATGATATGCACCAGCGCGCATCGGAAAAGCTCTCACTAGAAAGGGGCTTGCGCTTAGGTCTAAGCAAACAACAATTTGAACTGCACTACCAACCCCAATTTGATTTAGCGACTAATGAGCTAGTTGGTTGTGAAGCTTTACTGAGATGGAATTGTCCGAAATTAAACTCACCCTCCCCAGATAAGTTTATCCCGATCGCAGAAGATACCGGTCTAATTTTACCGATCGGGCAGTGGGTATTAGATACCGCCTGCAGACAGGCCAAGCACTGGCAAGAGCAAGGCTACAAAGCTATTCCTATCGCGGTCAACGTCTCCAGTTACCAATTTACAAAAAATATCGTCAGCTCAATACAGCACAGCCTCGACACCGCCAATTTAGACCCTAGTTTGCTGGTGATTGAAATTACTGAAAGTGCCTTGATGCAAGATCCTGAATTCACCCAAAATGCCTTGCTAGAATTACGCGCGTTAGGCTTAAAAATAGCGCTGGACGACTTTGGCACTGGCTACTCTTCGCTGGCGTACTTGAAGCGCTTCCCGATCGATAAGCTAAAAATAGATAAAACTTTTATTACCGGATTACCTGACGATCAGGATGATTTAGTTATTACCCGCTCAATTTTGGATGTTGCCAACAACCTTAATATGACGACCATTGCCGAAGGCGTAGAAACCACTGCACAACAGCAACTCCTCTCAGAACTAGGCTGTCAGCAAATGCAAGGATTCCTCAAGGGAAGACCGGTAGCTGCCAAACAGTTTGCCTTACAGCATTTAGTGAGTGAGTGCTTAGACCCTAAAGTTAGCCGCTAATTTTAGGGGCTATCTGTTTTGCCGGACAACAAGCGAGCTAATAGTGATAATCCGACAACAAAGCGCTGCTGATCTGCCTCCGCCATGACGGATAGTCGCACTGCATTTACCTTTTCGGCGACACTAAAATATGCAGCATCACTGACTAACAAACCCTCTTTATGACAAGCTTCAGTAAAAGCACTACTCTGCCAACATTTAGGTAAATGTAACCAGCAGCTATAGCTGCTACTCTGCCTGGCTATTTGATACTCTGACAAGTATTCAGTCACCAATCGCTGCCTGAAGGATGCAATATTTTTTTGCTCACTCGCCCAGGCAAACGCCGCTCCTGAGTTTATCATCCCACTGGCCATTTCAAAGACCAGAGGTGATGGCATCCACAAAGTAGCGCGGATAAAGTCTTTCATGATGACTTGCTGTTCCACTGGCACCTTCAAGTACCCACAGCGTAAACCTGGGCCAATCGCCTTGGATAAGCTGCTAATATAAAAAGCACGGTCCGCAATTAGATTACTAATCGGCTGAATTTTGCGTTTATTTAAGAATGCGTAAATATCATCTTCAATTAACCAGATATCTTGATCCACTACTACCTGAGCAATTTGCTGGCGCCGCTGCAGAGACATGGTAGCTCCAGTTGGGTTTTGTTGCGAGGGGACCACCACCACCAGCGCTGGCTTTTCCAGCAGACATTGCGCTTGCAGCGCCTCAGCTATCATCCCCTGCTCGTCCATCGCTATAGGGACAACCCTACGCCGCAAGTATTTGCAAATTGACAATAACCCGGGGTACGTCTGCGCCTCAACTGCTATGCAGTCTCCCTGATTTGAATAGAGTTGGATCAAACTTGTCAGCGCATTTTGCGCACCATTGGTCAGTATTATCTGCTCTGGATTTGCTACGCTTAAACCATAGTGACGACACCAGTTAGCCCCGGCCTGACGATGCTCCAACAGGCCACTGTTTTCGCTGTATGATAACAACTGATGCATATTTGTAGTACCCAGACTCTGCTGACATTGATAGTGTAAATCAACCAAGTTAGCTGTCATACAAGGCTGTAATATCGAAAAATTAATATCTACTTCGGCAGTCAAAGCATGAATAACATTTTCCAATCGCTGTTCCAGCACATAGCTTCCACGGCCGACAAACGATTCTATTTGGCGCTGTTCAACCAACAATTGATAAGCTTTAGAGACAGTAACTGCAGTGGTTCCCCACTGTTTAGCGAGCACTCTATGGGTCGGCAATTTACTGCCCTTTGGAAATTCACCCGCTGCAATTTTGGCACTAATTTTTGCCGCGATGATTTGGTATTTAAATTGATTCATGGTTGCTAGGCAGCCTTTAATAATGAAGATAGAGGCTAACGTTTACGCTTTGCGCTCTAAAAACTATTACAACAATTCAATTGACATATGTCAATTTTAAAAATACTATCTATGAAAATATCACCTAACGTCATCAAAGGAGCAAGACAATGACCAACAAATCTGCAGCATTTATCGGCCTTGGTGTTATGGGCTACCCTATGGCTGGGCACCTTGAAACTGCTGGCATCAAAACCACGGTCTACAATCGCAGTCAGCAAAAAGCACTCAACTGGAGCGAGCAACACGGCGGCCAGCATGCTGCCACTCCCAGAGAAGCAGCGATCAATGCTGATATTGTGTTTATTTGTGTCGGTAATGATGATGACGTAAGAAGTGTAGTATACGGTGCCGATGGTGTTTTAGCGGGATTAAAAGCGGGAGCTATTTTAGTCGATCACACCACCACATCCGCGACCTTGGCCGTAGAATTACAAGCTGCCTGTCAAAAACAAGCGGTTACATTTATCGATGCACCGGTATCCGGAGGTCAGGCAGGTGCTGAAAACGGCAAGCTAACAGTGATGTGCGGGGGTCAGCAGGCCAGCTTTGATCTCGCGGTACCTTTCATGGAAAGCTATGCTCAACAAATCCAATTACTCGGCGAGAACGGTCAGGGACAGCGCTGTAAGATGGTCAATCAAATTTGTATTGCCGGAGTACTGCAAGGGCTATCTGAAGCATTAAAACTCGCCCAAAGTGCCAATTTAGATATTCCACAAGTAGTTAATACCCTGAAACATGGAGCAGCGGGTTCCTGGCAGCTGGAAAATCGCCTAGAGAGCATGGGCCAAGATAAATTCGACTTCGGTTTTGCAATCGATTGGATGCGCAAAGATCTGGGCATTTGTCTCGAAGAAGCGGCTAGTCACAATTTAGAGCTGCTGCTAACTCAAGATGTCGATCGCCGTTACGCGAAATTACAAGCGGCTGGTTTCGGCAGAATGGACACCTCATCGCTGGTTAAATCATTGTCATAACCATAAAACAGCTTGATTGAAGCTCTAATTACTGCGAGAGGCTCGCTATATTCTGCACCGAGCTTTTCGGCTACTCAGCTGGTGCTATTTTAAGTAACAGCTGAATCAGGTACTTGCATGTTTTCAGACAGATACGCAGGTAACGGCCAGGCACTGAGCAGTATCACTGACTAATCATCGACTACTGTTATCCGCACCACTTTACTTAGTTTTATAGCCATTCAAATTACCGTTTCGCTTGCAATAGGCCCCGTTTGCCAACGGCCAAAGAGCGAGCAAGTTATTCCCTGCCTGCTTTAACTAGCGGCCCGAGACTGTTAAGGTAATCATTGTTAAAACCATCTTGATAGACGCCGAAGTCAACCGCCCTATCCCTAAAGCTTTTTAAAGGCTGGCCTAAGCCACCCATAATTCCTTTAGTACGCTGTCGCCGCACTTGGTCTAAGTCTATTTCAATGGGAATAATTTGCTCGACCTCCCCGGCCTGATGTAAAATTTTGCCCGCTGGATCGACGATAATTGAACGGCCATTTCCCCCGTCAGATAGACCGTTGATGTCCACAAAGTAACACTGATTAAGCGCGGCTGTCGCCACCGCATTGGCCAGCTCTATATCTCTATCGATAGTCCCGGTTAAAGTAGGGTGGATAATCACTTCTGCACCAAGGGCGGTCAGGGTTCTACTAGTCTCTGGAAACCAGGCATCGTAGCAGATAGACAGGCCAAAACGCCCCACGTGTGGCACGTCAAATAGACAAAACTCACTGCCGGCGGTGATTCCCGTTTCATAGGGCATAAACGGGAACATTTTATGGTAGCGATTAACAATTGTCCCCTCTGGGTTGATCACAATAGACGTATTGTAAATCCTGTCTCCAACACGCTCAAAATGAGAGCCCGGTATTAGCCATAAGCCGTAGCGCTCAGCCAGTTCACATAACTTTAGCTCTGTATCAGATCCTTTCACTACAGCCAGCGCAGGATCAGGCCCCGCGACTGCTAACTCGCTAAACACTGCCATTTTCACCCAGGGAAAGCGAAACACTAAGCTAGCTAATTGTCTTTCTATCTCGTGTAAATTATCTTTTGCTGATACATGCATTTGCATACCAGCGATAGCAAAAGGTGTCATATCGTTCCTTATTTATAGACAAGAATCATCGCTAAACAATCCTAATCAGGGCTAGTTTCTACCAGATATAGCGAAACTTATTAAAATCTCAATCAGTGATTTAGCTGCAACGAATAGCCGAACTATTGATTACAAACCGAATAAAAAACATCCACTGAACCTACAGATTTTATGCAGGGGTACATTTATTTAGCGAATCCAGGGCTCATATAAGCTTGCAGCTAAGATTTTCATTTCCACTGTAGAGGCAATATTTTACACTCTATCTTCACTTTGAAGACTCGGGTTCAGGTACAAAAAACACACTAGTGCTCTAGTCTATTTCGCATTATCCTTACAACTCTCGACAACACCTTCGACCAGCACTCAACTCTTTTGCGGTACTATTTTAGGGATATTTAAGCTGGAGATACCAAGGTCTATATAAGTTATTTGCCGCTCTTCCTCAGTAAAATCAATAAAGCTCTGCAGCCAGTGTTGATCTTTCCAAATAATCTCCATGACTCCCTCTGTAGGGCGGTATAGAGTGGTGTATAAGGTACCAAAGCCGCGCTTAAAAGCATCACTGTACAGGGGAGGCTGTAAAAAACTTTGGATGAAGCGTGCAGATGTTTGGTATTCACTCCTCAAGCTTTGATCTAAAAAGATTAAACGTTCCACAGTCTTCGTGGCCACCGCATGCCGTCTCCAAGCGATTTTTTCCTGGTGGTTGGTGGCCGCTAAATCATCGAGTATCACCGCTGCACTATTTGGCGATAACCACACAGTCACGGCATACCCTTGATAGTCTACAATCGTCAAATTATAAGCCATGTGACAGGGAATTTTTTTAAGTGCCGCCACCGCTTCCGCAGTCGTATCACAAGTCTCTAATATATACCTCACTATTAGCGGTATACCGAAACCTGAGCCACCTTCAGTTTTACCGCCAAAGGCTAATGAAATGGCCAAGCCCGAATCATTCATACCATCGACCAGCCCCCACAGGCAATCCGACATACCTATGACCTGGCGCTTATCCCACTTGGTTTTAACAATCACACCTTCTGTATACAGAGGATGGTAATCGTAATTTCTGATTAAAAAAACTTCATTATGTCTACGCCACACGGCTTGTGAACAGCCGGAAAAGTACATCGGTGGGTTATACATAGAAATGGCTCTGGCCGCTGCATCACTACCACCCGCTAACGCTACTAACTGCTGGTAAATAGGGAGAATTTCAGGCATATGTTTTTTCAACTGATTAAGACAAGTCAAGTATCTTGGCCTGGCATTTACACCCTCAGAAAAATACCATTTTTTATAGCTAGGCCACATTTGGTTAAAGTATTTTTGCCACTTCAAACCCGGCTGTGCTTCATCTATTGATTGAAATTTATATGTCATATAATAGTACGGTTAAGTACTCCTAGTTATCACCTGATATGGAATGTTTTTTAAATAATTGATTCAAGAGAGCATACCAACTATCAATAGATGATGATTAACCTACCTGAGAAAAGCTAATTATTGATCTGAGACCTCTGAAGAACTTACCCAGAGGGTATGATAACTACGCTCGGTAATACGGCGTTAAAAACCGGCTCAACATGCTCATTTACACCTGTAATACGCAGAGGTCTCGATCTATTACAAAATTTTGAATGCTCCAGCAGTTAATGAGCTTGGAGAATGCGCAACTTCCACTTGAGCATCGGAGAGTTCAATACTCTTATAGCTATTACGAATACCATCAATCCAAGCCATTGCCCGATCATTCAATGCAAAATCATCAGTCATCAGGCGCCCTCGAGTAATTAAAATCCCTAAATCTGCCCCTTCATATTCATAGTCATTACTATCACTGATACGTAAGAAAAACGCTTCATTATCCGTTTCTACTGCGCGGCGACGATAATCAAAATAACTAAAGCTAACACTGCCGTCTTCATCCATTGTATAAATACCAGATTCAGGCGCTTCAGTTATAAGTGCAACTGTTTCATCGGTGTGTTTAATCACTAATTGCGACCAACTATCTATATTATCTTCTGCTGCCCAACGCGCATTCAAAGCTTCGACATCAAAATCAAACTCTACGTCACAAAACTCTAATAAGTGGAACAAAAACAAAGGCGCATCCGCATGCGCGAAGGCGGCGTGATTGGTTAAAGAGCTGGCACCTGTCACTCTCGGGTTAAGCTCTCCAAGATAGACTTCGCCCGTGTCAGTATCCAGCAAGAAATCTAATTCAAAGTAACCTCGATAGCCTTCCGCTCGCAGTGCTTCGCCGAAAGCAAAAGTATAGTCGCGTGCTTTAGTTCGTATTTCATCGGTAAAGGCGCCGGCATATATTTCATTGCCACACCAACCTCCTTTGTAAGGAGTCAACTCTTTAAAACCGACTAATTCTGTCATTAAAGGTCCGACTACAGTACCTTTTTGGGTGGTACAAGCTTCAATTGCCGAACCTCGACAATTAATACGCTTCATTACTTTAATCTCTTCGCCGCACTCTATTTCTGCTGCGTACTTATTGTATTCCTCGCGATTCGAAATAAAGTAAGTGGTATGCCCCGAATCACCAAAGGCAGTTTGCAGTACTAGATCATCACCAAGCCCCTCTTCTATACACAACTGCTGCAAATGCTGATAGTTTTCTATCTTAGATAAAAGATTGGGTACACTAGGCACTCCTGCCCGGTCTCCAATTCGTACTGTTTCTATCTTATTATCCAATTTACTGCGCAGACTGGCGCTGGGAAAACACACTGCTAAATTTAGCGCTTCGCACAACTGTTCGGTTTTTTGATCAAACATCAAAAATATTGCTTTACCCTTTTCGCCCTCATTTGCCCGGTTGGCGATATAGTCAACCACGTCTTTATGCTCTAACAAATAGTTATTGATATCTTCAATACTCTCAAACTCTACGTGCGGTAATTCACTGGGGATAAAGACGCTGGGATGTCGGCCATCAAAACAATCAAGATAATTTATATATCGAAAATTTTTCACCCAGGTCGAGATCCCCAACAAATTGAAATTAGTCGCACTGATAAAGTACATAGGTGTTTCATTTCTTAAGAAATAGCGTCTAATATCTGATAGATTTTTTAGAATAGGCTTACTCATTGTTGATTCATCCTTTCGCTCAGTTTCACAATTTTTATTATCTGGCTTTTTTATTTCTGACGATTTTTTCTTTGACTGGCTTGGATTTTTCGACAACCACTTCAATTGGAGTAATTGCTGCAGAAACAGCCAAAAGCGGGCTATTTTTGATGATAACTGACTCCAGTGCTGCTGCTGTGAGCACCCCGAGCCCAAAATCCGGACGGTAGTTATAAATTTCTGACACGTCCAATGCCAACATATAATCAATAATTTCTTCACTTATCACTTGTCCTGGTACTAATATTGGGAACCCTGGAGGGTATGGAATGACAAAACTAGTAGAGACTAACTCTCTGGTTTTCATCAACTAGTGCATCTCACCTTTGCCAAAATCCTGAATCAGTGACTTCAAAGTGAATACAGAGTGTAAGATATTGGTTTTACGGTGCAATTGAAAAATCTTGGCTGCACCCGTAGGTTCAGCGGATATTTTTCTAACCGCTGTAAAATCAATAGCTTGCGCTATGTGGTGCAGTGAAGTCACGGATTCAGGTTATAGACAGTATTCTTATGTTTGCAGTACTAATCCTTAAGCAACATACTAATGAACAGTAGTTTAATGAAACACAGTCCTAGCTAAACTTCAACTGCATTATTTTAATTACAATTTTTTGAATATCGAAGATATAGTATTAATCATTGATCTCATTATCTTTTATTACCAATAAGTTCATCAAAAGCACTTTAATCTGAACACATAATTTCACTAACCTGCACTTCTACTCAGACAAAATCTATCTGAGTAGATGTACAGGTAGTGACCTTTTAAATCAGCAGACAATTAGAATTAGCCATTTTTTGATCTAAAGGCGACATTATTAGTTAAGTATCTTGACAGTAAATTAATAATCGAATATTTTTATTAAATGAGCATTTAATTAAACCAACATTCAACAAAAAGGAATCTACAATCCATGCCTAAAGTAGGTATGCCGGCAATTCGAAAGCCTCAGTTAATCGAAGCCACAATCGAGGCGATTAACGATGTTGGTCTACAGAAGGCCAGCGTGGTGATGATCAGCAGTTACGCTGGAGTATCGCCAGCCATCATCAATCATTACTTCGGCGGTAAAGATGGTTTATTAGAAGAGACCATGCGCAGTATTTTACGCCAGCTATCACAAGGCGTTCAGCGGCGCTTGGCGCTCTGCGATAAAAATGATGTCAATGCGCGTATTAAGGCAATTGTCGGTGGTAACTTTGACCCTCGACAAGTCGATGCCAAGGTGGTTAAAACCTGGTTGACTTTTTGGTCGCAAGCTATGCATCAACCGCAGCTGTACAGGTTACAGCGAGTGAATGAAAAACGACTTTTATCGCACTTATTACTCGAGTTAAAAAGAGTTCTACCCGCCGATCGGGCAAAATTTGTCGCGCTGTCGATTGCCGCGCTGATCGATGGAATTTGGCTGCGTGGATCGCTTAACCCGCATGGCATTGACAGTGATTTAGCGCAGCGTATTATCGCCGATTATTTAGAAAAACAACTTCCTGATGAGACGATTTGTTTCAACAGAGCATCCAGCAATTAAAAGAATATACCTATGAAATCAACGCAATTATATATACATGGTCAATACTGCGACGCAACATCTGGCAGTAGTTTTGAAAATTATAACCCCGCCACTGGCGAGCTGTTAGCCAACGTGCAAATAGCCGCGGCGCAAGATGTCGACAAGGCGGTCGCCTCGGCATTAAAAGGCTTTCAAATTTGGTCGGCAATGAGCGGCACTGAACGCGGCAGAATACTGCTGCGCGCCGTGGCTATTCTACGCGAGCGAAATGCTGAACTAGCCATGCTAGAAGTACTAGATACCGGCAAGCCTATCCAAGAAGCGGACTGCGTCGACATCGAAACAGGTGCGGATGTGATTGAATATTATGCCGGACTTGCGACTACTATCAGTGGTCAGCAGCAAGATTTAGGCGGCAGCAATTTTTACTATTCACGTCGTGAACCGCTGGGGGTGTGCGCTGGTATAGGGGCATGGAATTACCCGATACAAATCGCTATGTGGAAATCTGGCCCGGCGCTCGCCGCCGGTAATGCGATGATCTTTAAGCCCTCTGAAGAAACCCCTTTAAGTGTCTTAAAGCTGGCTGAGATATACACTGAAGCGGGCTTGCCAGACGGGGTTTTTAATGTTGTGCAAGGCGATGGAAAAGTCGGACAAGCACTCTCCCGCCACCCGGGCATAGCCAAAGTATCGTTTACCGGTGAATGCGGTACCGGTAAAAAAGTGATGGCGGATGCCGCTGGATCCTTAAAAGAGGTGACGATGGAGCTCGGCGGTAAATCGGCATTTATCGCCTTTGCCGATGCCAATTTGGAAAATGCTGTTTCGGGAGCACTGCTGGCTAATTTTTATACGCAAGGTGAAGTATGCACTAACGGTACTAGAGTGTTCGTACACAGCAGTATCTACGACCAGTTTGTGGAAAAAATCCAGCAGCGCACTGAAAAAATGGTTATCGGAGATCCCACTGATAGCAACACACAAGTCGGTTCTTTAATATCCAAAGATCATATGCAAAAAGTACTCGGCTATATAGAAGCGGCAAAGCAGGCTGGCGCAAGGCTAGTGTGCGGCGGTCAGCAAGTGACTGAGAATGGCCTAGGTAGGGGCTGTTTTGTGCAACCGACGGTATTTGCTGATTGCAGCGACGATATGCCCAACGTTAAAGAGGAAATTTTCGGTCCGGTAATGTCCATTTTAAAGTTTGAAACTGAAGAAGAAGTCATTCAAAGAGCCAATAATACCGAGTTCGGTTTAGCCGCAGGCTTATTTACCACTGACTTTGCACGGGCTCATCGAGTCATTGCTAAGCTGCAGGCGGGGATCTGCTGGATTAACACTTGGGGTAGTTCTCCTGCGCAAATGCCAGTCGGAGGCTACAAGCAATCGGGTATCGGCCGTGAAAATGGCATTGATACGCTAAATCAATACACCCAAGTTAAAAGTGTCTACGTAGAATTGGGAGATGTCGAGTGCCCGTATTAACAGCCGCCAAAGTATATGACTACGTAATTATTGGCGCGGGCTCTGCAGGGTGTGTGCTTGCGGATCGGCTCAGTGCTGATGGCCAGTATACCGTGTTATTACTTGAGGCGGGTGGTACCGATAAAAGCATCTTTATTCAAATGCCGACCGCGCTTTCCTATCCGATGAACAGTGCTCGCTACGCCTGGCAATTTGAATCCCAGGCGGAGCCCGGTCTCGATGGCAGAATACTGCACTGCCCAAGGGGCAAGGTACTAGGCGGTAGCTCTTCGATCAATGGCATGGTGTATGTCCGTGGCCACGCAAAAGATTTTGACCAGTGGCAACAACAGGGGGCGCACGATTGGGGATACAAAAACTGCCTCCCCTATTTCAAGCGCGCGGAAAGCTGGATGGCAGGAGCAGATTCGTATCGCGGTAGCGATGGCCCTCTGAGCACTTGTAACGGCAATAAAATGCGTACCAGCCCACTCTACCAAGCTTTTATAGATGCGGGAATAGAAGCTGGTTATCCACAAACTGCCGACTATAATGGATACCAGCAAGAGGGCTTTGGCCCGATGCATATGACGGTAAAAAAGGGGGTGCGCGCCTCCACTTCTAATGCCTATTTACGACGCACTATGCAGCGCAGTAACTTCAGCCTAATTAGCGGGGTCGTGTGCCGCAAGATTTTGCTGCAGGGCAAGACCGCCCAGGGGGTTGAATTTAAAAAGGGCACGACTATTCAGCAAGTTCGCGCCAGCAGAGAAGTTATCTGCTGTGCAGGCTCAGTTGGGTCGGTACAACTATTACAACTTTCAGGTATTGGTCCAGCCAAGGTTTTAGCGCAAGCCGGGGTCAAACTAGTTCAAGACCTACCCGGGGTTGGAGAAAACCTGCAAGATCACTTAGAAGTGTACTTTCAGTACCATTGCAGCCAGCCAATCACTTTGAATGGCAAGTTGGATATATTCAGCAAGGGGATGATTGGCGCCCGTTGGCTGTTCTTCAAAACCGGCTTGGGAGCGACCAATCACTTTGAATCCTGTGGATTTATTCGCTCTAAGGCAGGCGTAGAATGGCCGGATATCCAATACCATTTTTTACCGGCAGCGATGCGCTATGACGGTGGCAAAGCCATTGATGGACACGGTTTTCAAGTACATGTTGGACCTAACAAACCCACCAGCAGAGGCCGAATTTGGATAGTCGATAATGATCCACTGGTTAAACCTAATATTCTGTTTAACTACATCAGTACCGAACAAGACCGACAGGACTGGCGCAGCTGCATTCGCCTGACCCGTGAAATTCTCGAGCAAGCCGCTTTAGATGAATTTCGCGGCGCAGTGATTCAGCCCAGCGTTAGCGTCCAGAGCGATGCAGAAATAGACACTTGGGTTAAAGAGAATGTTGAAAGTGCCTACCACCCTTCCTGTACTTGTAAAATGGGTGCTGACGATGATCCACTAGCGGTGCTCAATAGCCAGTGCCAAGTTAGGGGCATCAAACAGCTGAGAGTCGTCGACTCCTCCGTATTTCCGACTATTACTAACGGCAACTTAAACGCGCCGACTATCATGGTGGCAGAGAAAGTAGCCGATATGATTTTAGGCCGAAAAGCGTTAGCAAAGAGCGATGCTCCGGTCTGGACAGATAGCCACTGGCAGCTAAAACAACGTTTAAACGAACCGAAAAGAAAAATTTAATGGCTTAATATCTCAGCATAAAATCACCCTTTTTATGCTGAGATACGTATCTTCAGCCGATGCTTAACACCGTACTACCGAGCTCAGTAGTAATGCTCAGATCTCTGAATGATATTTTTGTGTAAACCAAGCAAAACATCGAGCAGTTTTTTGCAAGACTAACGGCAGCTAATTGTCCGTTCTGTCAAATAATAACTCATAAAAAAAGGAAACATTCATGACGACCAAAAAAACCACATCCATGTATAAAAAAATTGTCCAAGCGGCAGTATTTTCGCTGAGTTTATTCACCATCAGTGCGGTTGCCGGCTCGTGCGACAAAGTCAGATTTTCAGACGTAGGCTGGACTGATATCACGGCGACAACGGCAGTCGCAACGGAAATAGTCACGGCGCTTGGCTACCAAACCTCTACCCAATTATTGTCAGTCCCAGTTACATACACTTCCCTTGCCAATGGAGATATCGATATATTCTTAGGCAACTGGATGCCGACCATGGAAGCTGATATAGCCAAATACCGAGCTGCGGGTACTGTAGAAACGGTACGTGCTAATTTAGTGGGGGCTAAATACACTTTGGCAGTGCCTAAATATGTCTACGATGGTGGGGTTAAAACCTTTGCTGATCTCGCTAAGTACCAAGATAAGTTTAAGGGGAAAATCTATGGTATTGAGCCCGGCAACGATGGCAACCGTCTGATTCAAGACATGATTGATAAAAATGCTTTTGACCTTAAAGGCTTTAAGCTAGTTGAATCATCTGAAGCGGGAATGATCTCTCAAGTCAGCCGCTCGGCAAAACGCGAACAGTGGATAGCCTTCTTAGGCTGGGCTCCACATCCGATGAATGCCAACATCAAGATGGAATACTTAGCCGGTGGCGACGACTATTTCGGTCCAAACTACGGCGGTGCCAGTGTTTATAGCAACGTGCGAAAAGGCTATCAAACTGAGTGTAGCAACATCGGTAAACTGGTCGCCAACTTGGTATTTAGCTTAGCCATGGAAAATGAAATTATGGGTGCTATTTTAGATGACGGTAAAAAACCTGCAGTCGCAGCTAAAACCTGGCTGCAAGCTAACCCCGGCGTTTTAGATGCCTGGTTAGAAGGCGTGACCACCAAAGACGGCGGTGATGGGCTGCAAGCGGTGCAAGCTAGTTTAGCCATGTAACCCCCGCTAAAATACTGATGCAGACATCAGCTGACACAGCAGTGAGCTACTACAATAAGACTCCACTTTTATCTAGCTTAGTAGTACGCTGCTTTTTCACCTCAAATAATGGACACTAGTATGGACTGGATTATTGAGCACAAAATTCCTATTGGCAGCTGGATGGAAAGCCTGGTCGATTGGCTGACAGATAACGCCGACTTTATCTTCGATGCTATTTCAGTCTCCTTGGAGTGGCTTATCCTCAATATTGTCGGCCTATTTGTTTGGTTCCCTCCTTTCGTACCTATGCTGGCAACCGCAGCCCTCGCATGGTTTTTGCATAAAAGCATCAGCTTAGTTATTTTTGTAGTGGTCGCACTGCTACTGATACTCAACTTAGGCTATTGGCAGGAAATGTTAGAGACTTTTGTATTGGTGTTAACAGCCACCACTATTTCTATCGCCTTTGGCGTACCTATCGGTATCGCCGCTGCTCACAAGCCATGGCTGTATACCATATTGCGGCCGATTTTGGATTTAATGCAGACTATTCCAACCTTCGTCTATTTAATCCCAACCTTAGTACTGTTTGGCTTGGGGGTAGTTCCGGGCTTAATATCAACTATCATTTTTGCCATAGCGGCACCGATCCGACTCACCTATTTAGGTATTAGCCGAGTACCCGCTGATTTAATCGAAGCGGGGCGTGCTTTTGGTGCCACCCCGTTTAAACTGCTCTACAAAGTAGAACTGCCCGCCGCCATGCCCAGCATAATGGCAGGCATTACCCAGTGTATTATGCTCTCTCTCTCGATGGTGGTGATTGCCGCTTTAGTCGGTGCTGACGGTTTAGGTAAGCCGGTAGTTCGCGCACTCAACACAGTTAATATTTCTCAAGGTTTTGAAGCGGGCTTAGCTATTGTTTTAGTGGCCATCATCTTAGACCGAATCTTTAAAGCCCCCAATGCAAAAGAGGAAGGTTGAACATGGCAGCTATTAGTATTCAACATGTTGATGTGGTATTTGGCAGCAATACCAAGCAGTCACTGGCGCTGTTAGATGCAGGCAAAAGCCGACAGGAAATCATCGACACTACCGGTGATACCGTCGGAGTACACGATGCAACTATCGACATCCAAGAAGGCGAAATATGCGTCTTAATGGGCTTGTCTGGCTCCGGAAAATCCAGTCTTTTAAGGGCTATTAATGGTTTAAATAAAACCAGCAGAGGCAAATTATTAGTTAAAGATGGTGAGCAGATGGTAGATGTTGCCAACTGCGACAGTAAAACCTTACTGCACATGCGCAGTCATCGGGTTTCTATGGTCTTTCAGAATTTTGCGCTGATGCCCTGGTTGACGGTATTAGACAATGTCGCCTTCGGCTTAGATATGCAGGGGATGAATAAGCGAGATCGCTACCAAAAAGCGATGCAGCAATTAGCAATGGTCAGCTTAGATAAATGGGCCAATAAACTGCCCAGCCAACTCTCTGGCGGAATGCAGCAGCGAGTGGGGCTAGCCCGAGCATTTACCATGGACACTGATATTTTATTGATGGACGAGCCATTTTCTGCACTGGACCCACTGATTCGCAATCAGCTGCAAGATGAGCTTATCGAACTGCAGCAAAACCTGCAGAAAACGATTGTTTTTGTCAGCCACGATTTAGATGAAGCGCTTAAAATTGGTAGTAAAATTGGCATCATGGAATCGGCTAAAATTATTCAGTATGACATTCCCGAAAATATTGTACTAAAACCTGCCAATGCCTACGTGCAAGATTTCGTTGCTCATACCAACCCGTTAAACGTGCTTAAAGGGCACTCTTTAATGACGCCCCTTGCCGACCTACCAGCAGACAACAAAATCCAACCCCGTGCACGATGCATTGATGCCGCACAGCAAATATATGTATCGATCGACCAGCACCAGCAAGTGCAACAAGTGACGCTCAATGGTCAGCCGATAGAGATACAAACTTGTCACCACCAGCAAGATATTAACCAGTTATCAACACAGCGTATTACGCTAGTGCCTGTGGATATCGGAATGCGCCGCGCCATTGAAATCAAATATCACACTGGCCTGCCCATCTTACTGACAGCAGATAAGCAGTTGATCGGTGTGCTCAACGACGACAGCTTTTATCATGCGCTACTGGGAAAACATTTTAAAACCGACTTTGCAGCAACCCTTTAAAGAAATAGACAGGCGCGTGGGAGCCAATTAACCAGCAGCAGAGATCTTTATTTCAGTTAGTCTGGCGAAGTTTAAAATTATTGGCGGGGCCATTTATTGCTCAGTGCAACCGTCAATTAATATCCTGATTGACTATCATACTCCGCTCAACTTGGCGACTATTTGACAAAGTATTTAATTTCAACAAGTTAAGAAGTTGTAATATGTTTCTATGATTTAATAATGGTTTAGATTATGGCCAAGTCAGATATTTGTAATTTTTTTACTTTAGGACAGTCTGTGAAGACGCAGTGCTAATCAGCTAGTGTTTTGTTTTTCCTCTGCGCAGCGCAGCGCCTCTGTGCCCTCTGTGGTGAAAAAATCTTTAAAGGATTGGTTTTACCACAGAGAGCACAGAGAGCACAGAGAGCACAGAGAAGAGATTAAAAGCATCTTTTGCTATGGCGGAGACACAGGGCTAATCAGAATTAATATTGTGCAGCTAAGTAGCAAAATCATGTCGGCCAATATAGCCCTATAATCTCCATCGATTAAGGGCTTCTATTTACCCTACCTATTTTCGCAATTTCTGAAATTGTTCCAATTCCCAGGGCCGCATAGCTAGCATTAAGCCGATTCTCTTGCGCTGACTGACCGGTAACTTAGCATCATTACTATTCAAGCTAGCCGCTTCCCTCGTCAATTCCTCTAGCCTTCTGCGCAAGGTTTCAATAGAAGTGACCGAATAAGTGCCGGGCATATAAAACCTAAAGCTCTCCGCCTCTTTAAAGCCGCCAGCCATAAAGTCCTTAATCACATAATGGGTGATATATCGCTCCAGCGGCCCATGGGGAATCCACTTAAAATCTTGTGCTATTAATAAGCGGTATTGATTGCCGGGCAATAGCTCAATCATCTTGAGTTTATCCAGGCGGGCTAAGAGTTGAATACACTGATGCTCTGAAATTTGGTAGTGTTCTATAATTTCACCGATTGTCCAAGCATCTCTGACACATACCGCGACCAGTAGCAACTTAACATCTTTGACTAACTGCTGTTCCTGCTCTTTACTCAAGGTAGTGACGCGCTCTTTTTTCCTCTCCAGCAAGAGGAAAAGTTCGCTGAAGCTAATATTCAATATGCCGCAAATTTCCTCTAACCGCTGCAGACTGAACGCCTGCTTGGCAAACATTCTTTTAACATTTGCCTCGCTCATATCCAGAGACTCGGCAAGTGATGCGTAAGTGATGCGCTGCTGCTTTAACAGACCTTTGATCACTTGAGTAATTTGCTCAACTTGATTCATCGTATTATTTGTCCCTTTATATAGAAAATTCAGCCAACAAATTAAAAATATCAACACGGCTATTAGAGAAAGTGCATCATAGCAGACATCAATTTCACTGCAGCGCTAATAGAAATAGATTCCATGACTAGTAGCAAAAACGGAATAATCCAGACAAAGTATCATTTAGCACTACTCAAAGTACAGATAGACGCTACAAACAACACTATTATAGCCATTTAGTTTAATAAAGATAATACTTCACTGGCATTCACATCATTCAACAAGAGATTTAAACCATGAAAAATTTACTGATCAAAACCATCGCAATATCTTTACTAGCCACTCTTTCCAGTTTCACTATGGCCGATTCTGCAGCTTCGACCCATGCCAGCAAAGCCAGCAAGCACTCAGCACTGGCGGGCGGTCACTCGGTGGTTGGAGCTGTAGGAGCTGCCGCCAGCGTGGTCGCTATTCCACTGATTGTGATCGGTTCTGCCGGTGTGGTTAGTGCTGCAGCTGGGGCAGAACTTTTAGACTCAAATGCTGCCTTTGCACCTCTGGAAATTTCTGATGAAATTATTCTGCAAGACCCTTCACCCGCAGCTGCGATGCAATAAGCAAAGCCTAATACTGTCTTCGACAATTGATCATAAAGAAGGAACTACTCATGAAAAATTTATTTATTAGCGTATTGCTACTTATCAGTGTACCGAGTTTCGCAGGCAGCCAAAGCAACGGAAAAGCCCAGTTTTCTGCCGAGAACATTGCTAATTTTGCCAAACAAGTCGAACATTACGCTGCTCGTCAAGGAGCCAGGGCATTTATCATTAGTCGAGTCGGTAGTGATCCTGACAGCTTACCGAGGGGCATCAATTTCACCCATACTGCAATTGCTATCTATTCTCAAATATCATTAAAAAGTGGTAAGAAAGCCAAAGGTTATGTAATTCACAACTTATACCAACGCGGTAAGCAGCCGCACATTAGCGATTTAGTCACTGACTATCCGGTTGATTTTTTCTGGGGCGTACACCAATTAAAGGCGGGGATCACTATTCCCACTCCAGCAGTACAACAGAAGTTAATCGAGGCCATCAGTAATGGCTCAAACAAAATGTTACACAATCCAAATTATTCCGTGATCTCAAATCCGATGAATAACCAGTTTCAAAATTGTACCGAACATACTTTACTGGTCTTGAATTCAGCGATTTATAAAACCACTAACTTAACCCGTTTATACGCCAACAATAAGGCATACTTTAAACCACAAGTTGTCCGTACTAGCCCTTTCAAATTATTGTTAGGTAATGTCTTCGTCAAAGGCGTGAGTACCGCTGATCATGGATCTAAGGTCAAGACAGCTACATTTACCACCATTACCAACTACCTAAATGATTATGGTCTACTATACAAATCAGTGACTTTGAATGCTCAGGGAAAAATCACCAGCAATATTTAACATTGCAAGTCCGCAAGCAGCCATAGCGCTGCTTTTTGGGGTTTATATATCAGTATTTTCAGTAGTTTAGATCCTGGATATTGTAATTATAAGCCGGTGTTAAAACTACATAGCTTGATTTTCAGCCCATATCAAGACTCAGCCCAATCAGTTTTTAGCGCAATAAAGTATACTGCGACCTAAATCTGTGACTTAAAAGTGCCTACAGAGTGTAAAACTTTAGCTTTGCAACTGCTCCGTAGCAGCTGTATATTATGCTCAGAGTCACATGCAAGTCACTGATTTCATAAACTTGTTTCCAGTCATATTTCAGGTCAAATGTTAACTTTGCAAGCATCTCTTAGATCACTCTTAAAAAAACTCCGCTACTGGCTCCTTAAGCTAGTACTGATATTTGTCTCGCTGAGCATTGGGTGGGTGCTGATCTATAAGTTCGTCCCGATCCCCTACACCCCGCTAATGGCCATTCAATACTTTAAAAACACTCATATCGAGCATACTTGGCAACCTTTATCCAAGATTTCTAAGCATTTACAACTAGCGGTAATTAGCGCTGAAGACCAGCGCTTTTTTGAGCATTCAGGGTTCGATTATGCGGCGATTAAATTTGCATTTATCAGCAATTTAAAAGGCAAGCGATTGCGCGGCGCAAGCACTATTTCTCAACAGTGCGCTAAAAACGTATTCTTGTGGCCGCAGCGTAGCTGGATACGTAAAGGACTTGAGACTTGGTTCACCCTTTTAATTGAACTACTCTGGTCTAAGGAGCGAATTTTAGAGGTCTACCTCAATAGCATTGAGATGGGCAAAGGTACATTTGGCGCCAGTGCAGCCGCTAAATATTGGTTTAATACACCCGCAAGTCAACTTAACCGGCAACAGGCGGCGGCGATCGCCGCTATTCTGCCCAACCCTATAAAGTATTCGGCGCAGCCTGCCAGCTATTACATCAGAAGCAGAAAAGCTTGGATTATCAGGCAAATGAGAAATCACCAAAGTGATTATTTTAAATAAGCTGACGCCAGCTATTTCAACGTTTCTCTTAAAATGACAAGAGGCTATAAGGCAATCATCCACGCTAACCGCGCGGTGCTTATTACTCACTTCAACAAAATAGTACTCTGACACATCAGCCGAAAATCAGCTCACTCTTATCGAGGCAAAACTCGGCTCCGCACTGGCGGCTCGCAGCACCGTATTTATAGATGAGCTAGCCACAAAAGCCTCTGCGGACATCTCCATTTCTAAAGTGTTTATCTCTAAGCTAGTATCTGTCCACATGCCGGTGCGATCTTCTCTGGGTGAAAACCCAATGTGTTTGCGATAACAGCGACTAAAATGGGGTGTAGATACGAAGCCGCAAGCCGAAGATACTTCAATAATTGACAGAGTGGTTTGCTTGAGCAGCTGTCTGGCTCTATCTAAGCGCAACCGCAGATAATACCTAGACGGAGTGCAGTTCAAATAGCGATGAAAGAGGCGCTCCAACTGCCGCCGAGAAACACTGACAAAACAGGCCAACTCGTCCAGTTCAATGGGCTCTTCTATATTCGCTTCCATTAATTCAACAATTTCAACCAACTTGGGTTGGGCGGTACTGAGTAAATGTCGTAGCGGGACCTTTTGTTGATCTCCTTGGGAGCGCACTCTATCGCAGACAAACATATCTGAAATAGCACCGCTAAGCGCCCGGCCATGCTGCAGTTTAATAATATACAGCATCATATCCATCGGTGCTCCGCCACCGGAGCAAGTGAGTCGATTGCGATCGTGAGTAAAAAGCCGACGATTACAGTTTACTTTTGGAAAGGCCTCTTGCAGTGGTGCTATGTATTCCCAGTGAGCGCTACATTCGTAACCATTCAATAACCCTGCGTCTGCTAAAACGTAAGCGCCAGTACAGATACTGCCTAGCACAACATTCTTATTGGCTAAATTTTTCAGCCATGCAAGCTCTTGTTTTGAATAATTTTTGGTAATATTAATACCACCAGCTACGATTAAAGTATCTAGCGGAGGCGCGTTTGATAAGGCAGTATCTACCTGAATTTTCATGCCGTCACTAGCTTGCACACTGCCACCATCGGCACTAATTAAATACCAACTGTAAAGCTCTTTACCGGATAATTGATTGGCCATGCGCAGTGGCTCTACAGCGGAAGCTAGCGCGATCATCGAATAGTCACCAAGCAGTAAAAAACCAATGCGTGAAGTTTTAATGCTCGCTGCTGCTAAAGACGGATTGTGTTGCTGCTTTATCATGTTAATTCCCTGTCACTCGCCAGAAACCGGTCAGAGCTGCCTTTAACCTTACGAGAATCGCTGATTTGCGAAAAAGCTTTAATCTAAAAAAAGCTAACAGTAAAAATATTTAGCGGCAAGATAGCTAGCTTTTGAGCAAATTTTGCTTTTGTAAAGTAGACTAGTATTGAGCCCGACCAGCTCCAAACATTGATTATTCTTATTATTGGATATTTCGTCCTGAACATCCAAGCAGTCAATCCACTCAACTTCAAAGGTCAAGCATAAGCCTATATTTGACGACACTAAGCGTTGCAGAAAGTTAAGACTTACTTAAAATGTAGCTATTTACAGACGACTATTTACAGTAAGTTATCTATGAATACTACTACTAAAAACCCGAGAAAATTAGCTAAAAGCGACATTTAACTATCTATAAAGGTCAAATTAACGACACATAACGACAAAATTCATCCAAATAATGCCTATAGCAGCCTAATCCATACTACCGCTAAATGATGTCAAAATAATGTATATATTGAAAAACAGCACTTAAAGAAATAGCTCAAAGCTCAAAGCTTAAAGCTTAAAGCTTAAAGCTTGAAGCTTGTAGCTTGTAGCTTGTAGCTTGTAACTTGTAACTTGTAGCTTGTAACTTGTAACTTGTAACTTGTAGCTTGTAACTTGTAACTTGTAACTTGTAACTTGTAACTTGCAGCTTGTAACTATTACCTGACCTAGGTATTACTCAAATCAGCAATTTCCTTAGGTGCTTGCGTTAACATCGTCACCCACTCTCCCTCTTCCGACTCTTTACCGGCACTGATATTATCTAACAGTAAAGAGGCCGATTCAGGGATAGCTTCCACCACTGCCGCGGCAACATCAGTGGTGTTTTCAGGGGCTACTTTTGATAAGCGTTGCACGAGATCAATGGCTACATCGGTATTAATAGCTGCCTGATGGGCTCTCGCCATCTTAGCGTCTGCATCGACATTCGCGACGCTCGGTAGATCTTCACTTAGATGATTAATCAACTCCGCTGCGATTACCCCGGCACTTTCAGGTACCGCTTCAACCACCGCTTCGGCTAAATCCATCGCGCTCTCTGGAGCAGCTTCGGTCATCCGCTGTAGCAAGTCCATTGCCGCATCCATCTCTATCGCCTCTTGATAGACTGTCTCTAAACTGACGTCTGCACTACTATCATCAGTAACTATTGGCGTTTCTCTATCTGTTTCAACAATACTTTCAGCCAGTTCAGCGGTCAGATAGACCGCACTTTCCGGGACAACTTCGGCAAGCTTCACCGCTACGTCAAGTGCTTTGTCTGGGCCCGCATCCCAAATTTGCGTGGCGATATCAACCACATCTTGCTCACTGGTATCTTCAGCCTCATCGGCAGGACGCAACCCCTCTCGCTCATCCAATACAACTTGAGCATAGTATTCCGCCACTTGGATAGCGGATTCAGGCGCAGATTCCACCGCTACTTTCGCCATATCTACACGCAGTTCTGGGTGAGCATGACCAATTTCCGCCGCGACAGAGACCACTCGATCAGGATGAGATGTCGCTAATTTTTGGATCAATTCATACGCGAGCTCCGGCTTAGTGGCTACTATTGCCCTAGTCACTTCCATAATTCGATAAGGCAGGGCTTGTTGCATTACTTCATACAAGCGCAACACATCAATTCCCGGCACCGACGCAAGTGCACTCGCCATTTCCACTGCGCGTTCAGGTTGATTAACGGCAATCGCTCGCGCCATATTAACAGCGGCGCCTTGATCTGTTTCTGCAATACTAATCGCTGTTTGCGCCTCTTGACTAAGTTGCTGCACAACCGGCACATATTCAGTTCGTGGATCTAAATCCACCAGCGCTGCAATCGCAGCCCCTTGCATAACGAAGCTCTCCTGTTGCTCAATGGGTAACGCCTTACTGACACTCATTCGATACATGACAAAGCCCGCGAGTAGTAGTTGCACCACGGCTAAAAAATAAAATAGCGAATTATTACCAAACACTCCCATCACCAGCGAGGCAGAATAGGGGCCGAGCACTCCCCCTATAGCAAACCCCAAAATCATACTTCCCATCGCCGCTACCATTTCATTCTGTTTCAGTTTATCAAAAGCTTCCGAAATACTAAGAGGGTACAAACAGGCGATGATCCCAGTGGTTAGTGCGGTTGCGACAAACAGTGGCCACTCTAATTGAAAAGGCGCGACAATCGTCGCTATCACCCCAACCCCCGCAGAGATAAGCAACAATACGCAAATAACGGAACGCCGATCATATTTATCTGACAGATAGCCCACTGGGAACTGAAAAATAAAAGCGCCAAAAATAGCCGCTCCCATATAGTAGGTTAACTGTAGGTCCACTATCCCATAAGTTTTAGCAAAGACCGGTAACATGTTAAATAATGCCGCGTAAATGAGTCCCCCTGCAACACAACAAACCACACCTAAGGGAGATATTTTAAGCAGTGTGCTGATTGACATCGGGGTTACATCTTCAATCACCGGACCAGAATGTTTGCTCAAAGCGATAGGTATGACCGCCAAACAAAGCAAAATCCCGCCAAGCACGAACAAGGTACTGTCAGCAGGTGCTGCTACATTTAACAAAAATTGCCCGACAAATAAGCCACTCAACACCACCGCATTGTAGGCGGCAAGTACTTTCCCTCGGCTCTCTTTGGTCGAGCTATCGCTCAGCCAACTCTCCATCGCTGTATAGGCGCAGGCATTGCAAAAACCGATCACAATGCGCATAGCCCCCCACAAAATAGGATCGGTATCGAAACTGCAGAGTAGAATACTGACGGCACCTAGCGCAACACACCCGGCAAACACGCGCACGTGCCCAGCGCGTTGAATTAAATATTTACTGTAGACAGCCCCTACCAACATCCCCACATAGTAAAGTGATAGCACTAAACCGATGGTATCGGTACTTAGACGTGCCAGTTCCATTTTCACCGGCAACAGCACGTTAATCAGTCCATTGCCCATCATTAAAATAAAGCAGCTGGCAAACAGGGATATTAGTGAAAAAAATGTAGTACCCATAGGGAAGCTCTCAACAGTATTGGGTTTTAAATGTAAAACAGGTACCGCACTTACAGGTTATTAAAAAGTAAAAACATCATGACTCGCTACCAGATTCTAGCACAAAAAACCAGCTAAGTTTCGAGGTATTTAATAGCGTCTTAATAGAGCTCTAACCAAGAAAAAGCGGCTGTTGACTAACACCTCAATCAGTGGCTTCACAGCACCACATAGCGCAAGCTTTTGATTATACGGCGGTTCGAAAAATGCCCGCTGAACCTACGGGTGCAGCTAAGATTTTTCAATTCCACCATAAAACCAATATCTTACACTCTGTATTCACTTTGAAGTCACGGATTCAGGTAACAATCTATTTAGTCAATAAATTCGATAATATAGAAACTTTTTAAATAGTAAATGCTCCCAGAGTGCAATGTGTAAAAAAACAGCTAATTTAACTGAAAATACGCTACAATCAAGCCCGCCAAATTAATCGATTCTTGCAGGAAAATTAAGTGGAACTATTAGTCATTGAATGTTTAGGTAAACCCTTACGCCTTGAGGGATCAATGGCCGGATGGCAACAACTCTACTGGGACAACCAGCTAGTCGCTCAGCAAAATGCCAGCAGCGAGCAAAGCACCGCGCACAGCCACCACTTTCAACTGCTAAATGGCGAGTTAAAATTCGAATGTAAACTGGATATCGATTTGACGTGGCAGCCTTTTTTAATTGAACATCAACTGTTAATCAACGGGCAACCAACCAGTGCGGGAAGTCGCAACGCCAGCGATATTGAACAGCAAATACCGGTGGTAAAACCGCTAGTCAAGACAAAATTTAGCCTAGTCGGGATGGGATCCTTAGCGCTAAAGCTCTTTAAAAGCGCCAAGGCGATAAAAGTCCTCTTCGCCGGAGCAAGTTTAGCGGCGTACAGCTGGCTATTTTCGATCGAGTTCGCGCTCGCGCTGATCGGCTGTTTAGTGTTTCATGAATACGGCCACATTCGCGCCATGAAATACTTCAAAATGCCGACTAAGGGTATTTATTTAATCCCTTTTTTAGGAGGGTTAGCACTGAGCGATGGCAAGATTAACACCCGCTGGCAAGATGTGGTTATTTCGATCATGGGCCCCACCTTCGGTTTGCTTTTATCAATCGTCGCTCTAATAGCTTACTGGATCACGGATCTACCTTTTTTTGCCGCCTTAGCCTCTCTAAATGCGCTGTTAAATCTATTTAACTTATTGCCTGTACTACCCTTGGATGGCGGACATATATTAAAAAGCATTAGCTTCTCGGTGAACTCAGTGACAGGTATTGCACTGTGTGCCGTAGCTGCTGCTGTCGGTGTCTATTTTAGTTTTATCTACCATTTAAACTTACTCGCTATTATGCTGTTGATTGGCAGCGTAGAAGTTCTTTTTGAATGGCGCACTCGGCACAACAGTCACTTGCTTCCCCTGGACAGATACGGGCAAATTTTCTCAACTGTTTGGTATCTTGCTACCGCGGGTTTATTGATTGCAATTATTATGATTGTCGCCAGCCAAGATGACCCGATACTGAGTATGCCAATGAAAGTGCTTGGCTCTTAAGTTGTAGCTCTTAACTTGTAGCTTGTAACTTTTAGCTTTTAGCTTTTAGCTTTTAAAACTAAGCAGGCTTTTTCAGAGTATTCAGTTAACCACTACTGCGCTATAATCTGCGGCTATTTGCAACGCATGATCAGCGATTATTAGACATTCGCCGACCCCCTAAACTGCATATTATCGAGGCACACCATGAATTCAGAGTTATTACAGTTACAACCTTACCCTTTTGAAAAGCTTGCTGATCTCAAGGCCAGTGTGACCCCAGTAAAACTCGATCATATTGCTTTTTCGATTGGCGAACCCCAACACCAATCGCCCGCGTTTGTAGTGCAAACCATCATTGATAATATCGCTTCTTTAGGTAAATACCCGACCACCAAGGGGATTCCAGAACTCAGTCAATGCATTGCTGCTTGGTGTCAAAAAAGATTCCATTTAGCAGAGAATAGCTTAACTGCAGAAACTAACGTTGTTCCGGTCAATGGCACAAGAGAGGCCATTTTCGCTTTTATTCAAGCGGCAGTTACCCGCAAAAAGGACGCCTTAGTGGTCTGCCCCAACCCCTTCTATCAAATTTATGAAGGTGCTGCATATTTAGCGGGAGCCCAACCTCACTACCTAAATTGTTACAGTGAAAACAATTTCATTCCCGATTACGATGCTGTATCTGCGGATGTATGGCTGCGTTGCCAAGTGTTATTTATTTGTTCGCCAAGCAACCCAACCGGCTCGGTGACTGATTTAGCCACCTTAAAAAAACTGATTAACTTAGCTGACAAATATGATTTCATTTTGGTCAGCGATGAATGTTATTCAGAAATTTACTTTGATGAAACAGCTCCTCCAGTTGGTTTATTACAAGCTTGCGCGCTACTTGGCCGCAATGATTATCATCGCTGTGTGGTCATGCACAGTTTATCAAAACGCTCTAACTTACCCGGAATGCGCTCTGGCTTTGTTGCCGGTGATAGTAAATTATTACTGCCATTTTTGAAATATCGCACCTACCATGGTTGCGCAATGCCGATTCAGCACCAGTATGCCTCGATCGCCGCCTGGTCCGATGAAGCTCATGTTTTGCAAAACAGAGACATGTATCGAGAAAAATTTGCCCAAGTGATTGAGATTTTAGCCCCGGTTTTAGAGGTTAAACAGCCGGATGCCGGTTTCTATTTATGGCTAAAGACGCCGATTGATGACGAAATATTTGCCCGCGATTTATATGCTCAGCAACATTTAACCACATTGCCAGGCAGCTACTTATCCCGCGCTATAGAAGGTAAAATCCCCGGTAAAAATTATCTGCGCATGGCATTAGTCTCCAGTTTAGAAGAGTGTGTAGCGGGAGCACACCGAATTAGAAAATTTGTCGAAAGCCTACCGCAGTCAGGGAAGTCATAATGAAAGTTACGCTATACGGGATCAAAAATTGCGACAGTATTAAAAAGGCCAAAAAATGGCTAGAAAACCAAAACATTGCCTATAACTTTCACGATTATCGCGTGGATGGCATCGACAAAAGCCTAATCGAGCAATTTTTAGTTAGCCAAGACTGGCAGGTTTTACTGAATAAACGCGGCACCACTTGGCGCCAGCAGAGCGAGGCCGTTAAAAGCGGTATCAATCAACAAACAGCGATCGATTTAATGATCGCCCACCCCGCGATGATCAAGCGCCCAGTATTAGAGACCGACAACCAGCTATTAGTTGGTTTCAAAGCGGATCAATACCAAGAAATTTTCGCTGCCAAGTAAGCGGCGACTGAATTGAAATAATTATCAGCTTAAGGAGAGTAATATGAGTTTTTTTGCATTTGGTATAGGTATCGGTACCCAATCTTCAAACGGAGATTGGTTAGAAGTCTATTACAACCAGCCACTGCTTAACCCACCAACAGCATTGATCGACGCCGTAGGCCAGTGTATCGGTTATGAGGCCGGTACCGATGCCGCGATTGAAATCTGTCAGGCGCAATTAAAAGACTTGCAAAAAGCCCTGTTAGAGATAGATGACAGAGAGCAAATAGCAGTGGTTGAAGCGCTCAGAGGTTCTACTCAACCGATGGTGGTTACCCTATTAGCCACAGATTCTGCACCCGCCAGTACTCCAGAAGCCTATTTAAAACTAACTTTACTGTCCTCGCGCTTAGTACAGCCACACGCTATCGATCTAACCGGTCAATTTGCGCTACTGCCAAACGTCGCCTGGACCAGTGAAGGTGCTGTATCCCTTGAAGACTTACCAAAGCGACAGCTAGCAGCTCGCGCTGCCGGTCGAATACTCGATGTATTATCGGTCGACAAATTCCCGAAAATGAGCAATTACGTCGTACCTACAGGGATACGTATTGGAGATGCCTCTCGAGTAAGGTTAGGTGCCCATGTCGGTGAAGGCACTACGGTGATGCACGAAGGTTTTATTAACTTTAATGCCGGCACCTTAGGCGTCAGCATGATTGAAGGGCGTATTTCTGCCGGTGTAGTGATAGGAAACGGTACTGATATCGGCGGCAGCGCATCCACCATGGGAACCCTATCGGGGGGCAACAACGTGGTGATTTCAGTCGGTGAAAATTGCTTATTAGGAGCCAATGCAGGTACTGGTATACCCCTCGGTGATCGCTGCACTATTGAAGCGGGATTGTATGTAACTGCCGGGGCTAAGGTTTCTATCTTAGATGAAAATAACAAGCAACTTTGCAAAGTCAAAGCCTCTGAACTCGCTGGCAAGTCTGACTTACTGTTTCGTCGCAACTCGCAAACCGGCCGTATTGAAGTAAAGACCAACCAGTCTGCGATAGAACTGAATGAGGCGCTGCACAAACACAACTAACTAGTACTCATCCAGAAACAGGGGCGTAGCGAGGTCGATCCAATAGCTCAAGATGAGCAACACTAAATATGGGCGTTTGGTTGTTCCAAATAACTATATCTAGTGGTGATTAGATTGGATTAGTGGGGCTGTCGTAGTAGCTCATCGTTTCTGGATGGGAACTAACTAGTTAACGGGCCATCTCGATAGTGATGTTACATCTTGAGATGGACACTCAGTGCCATCTAAATGAATACCTGTAGAGCACAGTCATCCACAAAATTTAGGCTATAGCAGACTATACACCTTTTAACTTAAGAGCATATCAATGAAAAAATCCGCTACTATCGAACTCGTCTGTGATCTAATTTCACGTAAATCAGTGACTCCTGAAGACGCCGGTTGCCAACAGGTCTTGATTGAACGGTTGGAAAACTTGGGCTTTGTTATTGAAAAGATGCCTTTTTCCAATGTTAAAAACTTTTGGGCAAGACGCGGTACTACCAGCCCATTACTGTGCTTTGCCGGTCATACTGATGTCGTGCCATCAGGGCCTGTAGAACAATGGCACAGTGATCCATTCACTGCCACTATACACGACGGTTACATCCGAGGGCGCGGCGCTGCGGATATGAAAGGCGGGATTGCAGCTTGGATAACCGCACTAGAGCGTTTTTTACAACACCACCCCGACCACCAAGGCTCAATTGCACTGTTGATTACCAGTGATGAAGAGGGCGAATTCGTTAACGGCACCACCAGAGTGATTGATACTTTAGAGGCTCGGGATGAAAAAATTGACTGGTGCATTGTAGGAGAGGCTTCCAGCACTGAGCAACTTGGCGATATTGTTAAAAACGGCCGCCGCGGATCTCTCAGTGGCACATTGAAGATTAAAGGTATACAAGGTCATGTCGCCTACCCGCATCTAGTTAAAAACCCGATACATTTGTCCTCGGCTGCCATCACTGAACTGACGTTGCTACAGTGGGATCAAGGCAACCAGTTCTTCCCGCCTACTAGTTTCCAAATTTCCAACTATCACGCGGGCACTGGGGCCAACAATATTGTGCCCGGAGAAGCGGTAATTGACTTTAATTTTCGGTTTTCGACTGAATCGACTGCCGATGATTTAAAGTCCCGAGTACATAGTATTTTAGACAGCCACGACTTAGATTATGAAATCAATTGGGTATTCTCTGGCAATCCTTTTTTAACCACTAAAGGTCAGCTAATCGATGCCAGTTTAGCCGCTATTAAATCAGTCACAGGGTTAAATGCCGAACTATCGACCTCTGGCGGCACCTCGGATGGACGTTTCATCGCCCCAACGGGTGCTCAAGTTATTGAATTAGGGCCCGTTAATGCGACCATTCATAAAATCAATGAGTGTGTTAAAGCTGACGATTTGGATACGCTTTCAAACGTTTATGAAAATATCTTAGCCCGTTTGCTCGTGAACTAGCATGAACGATTCAAATTTGTGCCACTCAATTTTAGCTTGCCCTATTTGCAAAGAGCCGCTTATTCAATACAGCTCGGTGTTGCGCTGCAATCGTAATCACTGCTTTGATCGCGCCAAACAAGGCTATTGGAACTTACTGGTAGTACAGCAGAAAAAATCTAAAGATCCCGGCGACAATCCGGAAATGGTGAGCTCTCGCCGAGAGTTTCTGGACCTAGATTATTACTTGCCACTTGCTGATGCGATCGGCACTGTACTATCACAACAGCTTCGAAATAAGAGTGGCGCTACTATTTTGGACATGGGGTGTGGTGAGGGCTACTACACTTCTCAGTGGCAGCAAAGCTTAGCAGCGCAGCACTTTTGGGGGCTGGACATTTCCAAGCACGCCATCAAAGAGGCCACCAGGCGCAACCAAGACATCACTTGGTTAGTCGCCAGTGGCGCCAATATGCCAGTCGCTGACCAAAGCTTAGATGTACTGACGGTAATTTTTAGTCGCTTAATGCCACAGCCATTCGCCAAAGTACTTAAAGATAAGGCATTATTAATCCTAGTGTGGCCAACGACACAGCACTTAATACAATTAAAACAGGTTATGTATGACGATATTAAAGAATCTCAATACAATCCCAGCGCTGACTTAGAGCCACTATTTTCGGTCATATCTCAGCAATTACTTGAGTTTGATTTCAATATTGACACTGAATCAGCGCTGCTCAACTTACTAAAAATGACTCCTCACGGGCAAAAAATCAACCACCAAAAGAAATTATCCCTAGTGACAAATTTACCGATCAAGCTGACCTTTAGCGTTAATATCGGCTGTTTTAGCAAGACGGCTGCAAGCTAGATCATTATGAAAACTCCGATTAAAAACTCAACACCATCCAGTCTCGCTTTTAAAATCAAACGATTTTTACAGCGACAAGCGGTAAAAACCCAACAGAATTTAACGCTTATTTTAATTGGCTTTGCAATGACACTACTGGGAATTGGCTTGGTGATGGGCGGTGAGTTTTTGGTTAATAAACCTCTACATCAAGAGCTGGTCGCTTTTGCAGGAGTGGTGATTATTGCAATTGGCTGTCTGCTGGCAATTATTGGCTATATAAGCATGAGCTTTTTACGAATATTTTACGTCATTACCCGAGATGATGAAGACCCCAAAGTTTAAAATAACACGGGGACCGAAACGCAATCCAAAGCTTAGTTTTTATCTGGATAGGTCCCTGTCAACATTGTGAGGACAATTAATATAATGATTTTTTATAGGAATTTTAGACAAAAAAAAGGGTAACCAAAAAGGTTACCCCAAAATGACAAGAACCGTGTTTCCCTGCTCTATGATGACTCATAAAACAAGGAAGAGTGAAGTTAACCTAAGATGAAAGCTCACAGAGAGTGTCTGTAAGTTTTTTAAATCGGGTTATCTTGCGAGCCCAATAATAATACCTGTAATGAGAACGATTTGCAATACTATTCTCAAATATAATTTATACTTCCAGGTAATCCATAATTCCCTCTGCCGCCCGACGCCCTTCTGCAATGGCTGTCACCACTAAATCAGAACCGCGAACCATATCTCCACCGGCAAATATTTTTGGATTAGATGTTTGAAAGGCATACTCAGATTTTTCCTGGGCAATCACTCGGCCATCATCTTCTAAATGAATCCCAATTTCACTCATCCAAGGCTCGGGACTGGGCCTGAAGCCAAAGGCGATTAAAATCACATCCGCCGCTATTATCTGTTCCGAACCTGCGACCACTTCCGCACGACGTCGGCCATTTTCATCGGGCTCCCCCATCTGCGTGAGCACTACTTTAAGACCTGTAACTTTGCCAGCTGCACCGATTACTGCTACCGGCTGCCGGTTAAATTTAAAGATCACGCCCTCTTCTTTGGCGTTGACCACTTCACTCTTAGAACCCGGCATATTGGCGCGATCGCGACGATAGGCACAAGTGACCGATTCAGCACCCTGACGGACTGCGGTGCGATTACAATCCATTGCTGTATCACCGCCACCTAGTACAATTACCTTTTTACCTTTAAGGTCAATAAAGTCGGCGGGATCTTTCTCGAACCCCAAATGGTGATTAGCATTGGAAATAAGGTAGGGAAGCGCCTCGTAAACACCCGCTAAATCCTCACCTGAGAAGCCACCTTTCATATAGGTATAAGTGCCCATACCCATGAAAACGGCATCATACTGTGCTATCAATTGGTCAATCTTAATATCGCTGCCAACGTTACAATTGAGCTTGAATTCAACACCCATTTTTTCAAACATCTTCCGCCGTCTCTGCATCACCGCTTTTTCTAATTTAAATTCAGGGATACCAAAGGTCAGCAAGCCACCAATTTCTGGATGTCTATCGAATACCACCGGTGAGATACCGTTGCGAATTAAGACATCTGCACAAGCTAAACCTGCTGGCCCCGCCCCGATAACCGCTACTTTTTTATCTGTTTTCATGACGTTATCTAAATTAGGCTCCCAGCCCATAGCGATAGCTGTATCGGTAACATATTTTTCTACCGCGCCTATCGTCACTGCACCAAAGCCATCATTAAGGGTACACGCCCCTTCACATAATCGATCTTGCGGACAAACTCGTCCACACACTTCCGGCAGAGAATTGGTTTGATGGGATAATTCGACCGCTTCGATGATATTGCCTTCTGCTACCAATTTTAGCCAGTCTGGAATATGGTTATGTACTGGGCATTTCCATGAGCAATAAGGGTTGCCACACTCTAGGCAGCGGTGTGATTGTTTAGCGGCTCTGGCGGGTTTAAACGGCTCATATATTTCGGCAAAGCGCTCTTTACGCACTTCAGCTTCCACTTTTGCAGGCCCTTTACGGGACAAATCTAGAAACAGAAAATCATTGTGTAATCGCGTAGACATTAGTTACCTCTTCGGAGTTCATTTAACAAAGAACTCTCTGTATTCAGCAGTAGCTTTTACCGCTACTGCCTTGGTTCACTGGTAGCACAGACACTTAGCTATAACCGAGTGTCTGTTCAACCTGAAGCTGTGACTTCAATGCGCGACATAGCACCAGCTCTGTATACATTTTGAAGCCGGGGATTCAGGTACAATATAAACAAATTGCACTGTGCAATTTTCGTACACCTTAATCGTTACTCCTGGCGCACTCTCATATTGGTGAGTAGCTTGGTTAAGCTGGCAGCCTTAGGTTTGACTAGCCAGAAATAGCGCAGATAATCCTCGAGATTTTCATACAACTCAGCGGCTAACTCACTAGCCGTTTCCTCAATAAATTCTTTGATGACACCGCGCAAATGGTTTTTGTACTCTTCCATTGCCTCAGTGTGAATCCGTTGGATATCAACTAACTCATTGTTGTATTTGTCGATAAACGATTTATCGGCATCGTATACATAGGCGAAACCACCGGTCATACCCGCGCCAAAGTTATGGCCTGTTGGACCTAAGACCACCACAAGTCCGCCGGTCATGTATTCGCAGCAATGATCTCCGGCACCTTCTATCACCGCGTGTACTCCAGAGTTGCGAACGGCAAAGCGCTCACCGGCTCTGCCCGCGGCAAACATTTTTCCGCCAGTTCCACCATACAGGCAAGTATTGCCAATGATAGCGGTAGATTCCATATCCTTATTGACGTTGGAAAAAGTCTTGATTACTATTTTTCCGCCGGTCATTCCCTTGCCTACATAATCGTTGGCATCTCCCTCTAGATACAGATTCTGTCCCCCGGCATTCCACACCCCAAAAGACTGTCCAGCGTGGCCGACAAACCTAAAGTTGATCGGTACTTTTGCCATGCCATGATCTCCGTGGTGACGGGCAATTATCCCCGAGGTTCTAGCGCCCACCGATCGGTCACAATTAGTAATCTTAAACTGCCATTCGCCGCCTTGGAATTTAGCGATTGCCGACTCGGCAATGTCCTGCATTTTTTTGTTCAGTCCACCTGCATCATAGGGATCGTTGCGCTCAACTTGACAAGTCTGCGGTGCACTTGGATCGACACCTCCATCGCTTAAGATCGGGCTGAGGTCTAAGTTTTTCTGTCGATTGGTATTGCCTTCAATCACATCCAGTAATTCAACACGGCCTACCAACTCCTGCAGTGATCTAACTCCTAAATACGCGAGCCACTGCCGCGTCTCTTCGGCGACAAAGGTAAAGAAGTTCTTTACCATATCAACCGTGCCACGGAAAAACTCCTCCCTGAGCTCTTCGTTTTGCGTCGCGACACCGGTAGCACAGTTATTCAAGTGACAGATACGTAAAAACTTACAGCCCAATGCAACCATTGGCATAGTGCCGAAGCCGAAGCTTTCAGCACCTAAGATAGCGCCCTTAATCACATCTAGCCCGGTTTTTAATCCACCGTCAGTCTGCAGCCGCACTCGACCGCGCAACTGATTGCCACGCAGCGATTGATGCGCATCAGACAAACCTAATTCCCAGGGAGAGCCTGCATGGTGAATAGATGTCATCGGTGAGGCGGCGGTACCACCATCGTAACCCGATATGGTGATCAGATCGGCGTAAGCTTTAGCGACCCCGCAGGCGATAGTCCCCACCCCAGGTCGAGAGACCAGTTTAACTGAAACCAATCCCTGTGGATTTATTTGCTTCAAGTCGAAAATCAGCTGCGCTAGATCTTCAATTGAGTAAATATCATGGTGAGGAGGTGGTGAGATCAGCGTGACACCGGGAACCGAGAAACGCAGCTTAGCAATCAGCTTATTAACCTTTGCACCTGGCAATTGCCCACCCTCACCTGGTTTTGCACCTTGCGCTACTTTGATTTGCATCACGTCTGCATTGATCAAATATTCGGGCGTAACCCCAAAGCGCCCCGAGGCAATCTGTTTGATTTTAGAGCGCTTAATCGTCCCGTGACGGGCCGGATCCTCCCCTCCTTCTCCGGAGTTAGAGCGGCCTCCCAATTCATTCATCGCCGTGGCCAAAGCTTCATGTGCCTCTGGGGATAGAGCCCCTAGCGACATCGCTGCCGAATCGAAGCGTTTTAAAATATTCTCAATTGGCTCTACTTCACTGAGATCCAGTTTCGGCTGCTTAGCATTGAGCACAAACATATCACGCAAGGTAGCCACGTCACGGTTGTTGACTAGGTCTGCATATTTTTGATAAATTTTACTATCGCCGGTTTTTACCGCCTGGTGAATAGTAGTAACCACATCCGGGTTGTACGCGTGATACTCGCCATCAAATTTGTATTTAAAAAGACCGCCGGGCCGAATCGGCTTACGGGCCAACCAAGCCTCTTTAGCCAATGTTTGCTGATCTATTGCAAAATCAACAAATTTAGCCCCTTGGATCCGGCTGCTAACTCCTTTGAAACAAAAGTCGGTTACCTCATCACTTAAACCTACCGCTTCAAACAAATGCGCTCCACGATAAGAAGCAATGGTAGAAATCCCCATTTTCGAGAGTATTTTCAGCAGACCTTTATTGATTCCGCGACGATAGTTTTCATGGCTATCTAGCGGCTCTAATAGCAGTTCACCACTATTACACAAGTCTCTCAATACCCGATAAACTAGATATGGGTAGACAGCGGTCGCTCCAAAGCCAAATAACACCGCAAACTGATGTGAATCCCTGACGGTACCAGTTTCGACTACGATATTAGAATCACAGCGCAGGCCTTGGTCCACGAGCCTATTGTGCACCGCCCCCGTCGCCATTGCCGCGGGAATTGGCAGATTGCCTTTAACCAAAAGCGCATCTGTCAAAATGATAATCACTTTGCCTGCGCGTACTTCTGCTTCCGCTTTATCCACAGCAAGCTGTAAAGCTTGCTCTAGGGATAAGTCTTGAGGATTATAATTAAGATCAATAGTGGCGACCGAAAAACCAGCAAACTGGTTGTCTCGCAAGCGGCGGAACTTACTGGCGGACAATACCGGTGTGGTTAAAATTATACGTCGCGCATGCTCGGGCGTTTCTTCAAACAAGTTAAGCTCGGCGCCAATACAAGTCTCTAAAGACATCACCACAGCTTCACGCAGGGGATCGATCGGCGGGTTGGTAACTTGCGCAAACTGCTGTCTGAAATAATCGTACAGCGAGCGCTCTTTGGTCGATAACACCGCCATTGGCTTGTCATCACCCATGGAGCCGATAGCCTCCATCCCCGTTTCACCTAAAGTGCGAATAATTTGATCGCGCTCTTCAAAAGTGACCTGGAACATTTTCATGTGGGTTTTAACTTCATCAACAGACATAGTACGAAAAGATTGCGACTCCTCAGTTAAATTGAAGGTTTGCTCAATTCGCAACGCATTCTCGCGCAGCCATTTTTTGTAGGGCTGCTGTACTTTAAGCTTATTATCAACATCCGCGGTATGTAATATTTCACCACTGATGGTATCAATTGCCAATATTTGTCCGGGTCCAACTCGACCTTGAGCAACGATGTCTTCCGGCTGGTAAGCAAATACGCCAATTTCAGAGGCGGCACAAATATAACCTTGTTTGGTAATCACCCAGCGAGACGGACGCAAGCCATTTCGATCCAACATACACACAGCATAGCGACCATCGGTCATTACCATGCCTGCAGGACCATCCCAGGGCTCCATGTGCATTGAGTTATACTCGTAGAATGCCCGTAAGCTGATATCCATAGTATCGACATTTTGCCATGCCGGTGGAATGATGGTGCGCACAGCCCGATATAAATCCATACCGCCAATCAACAAGAATTCCAACATGTTATCCATCGAGGATGAGTCGGAACCTTTACTGTTGACAATCGGCTGTAACTCTTGCAAATTGTCGATCAGAGGTGTGACGAATTTTTTAGCGCGGGCTCTAGCCCAGCTGCGATTCCCCTCAATAGTATTAATTTCACCATTGTGGGCCAGCAGTCTAAATGGCTGAGCCAACGGCCAGCGCGGTGCCGTGTTTGTTGAAAAGCGCTGATGATATGTACAAACAGCGGTTGTTAAGCGCGGATCTGCCAAGTCTTTGTAGTAGACTGCAATATCCGCCGGCATAGTTAATCCCTTGTAGGAAATAACTTTGTCGGACAGTGTGCAAATATAAAATTCTGGATCTTGCTCTAGGACTATTTCAGTTTTTCGTCGCGCTACAAATAAATCAACCGCGAACTCTTGCGCAGTCAGCCCTTGTGGCTCGACAAAAACTTGCTCTATTTGCGGCTCATGCTGTTTGGCAATAGGGCCTAGGCAAGTATCATCAGTAGGAACTTCTCGCCAACATCTGACTTGCAGATTTTGTGCAGCTAACTGCAGATTCATTTGCTGACGGGCAAAACTAGCTTTAGCCGGATCGGCAGACAAAAATACCATACCAACCGCAAATTTATCAGCTAAGTCTATATCCAACTCTTCTTTAACCGCTAGTCGCAGGAAAGTTTCCGGTATTTGCAGTAATAAGCCACAGCCATCGCCGGTTTTACCATCTGCGGCGATGCCACCGCGATGAGTCATACAGACTAACGATTCTATAGCTTTTTCTAACAGTTCATGACTAGCGCGTCCTTCAAGGTGGGCCATCAACCCAAAACCGCAGTTATCCTTGAATTCATCCGCGCGATAAAGACCTACACTCATAAATCAACTTCACTCATTAAGTTAATAAGGATCAACCCCTTATCGCATTATTATTTTATTATAAACCTTTATTTAAAGGCTAAAAGGGGAGAGATAGTGTACACATCTATGAGGGGTTGAACAATTTGCAGGCAGGTGACAGAGCAAGATACGACAAATAGTCCCGTAATTTTTTGATTTTACGACATTATTTTCTATTTTAAGCCGTTATGGCAATATTATTTAATGGAATTTTTTACGCTTTTTATGCTCTTTACCCAAGGTTTCAGTTTGCGTAACTTGGCTGGGAGTTTGGATATAGCGGCATGCGCAGCAGCACGACTTGAATATTGACCATAGACAATAACATTCCATGGCTGATTTTTAAGCACGGTTTCAAAGTGATACATCTTTTGCGCGCCAGGGGCACTTTTCAGAAATTTGATCACACTAGCCTGAGATTTGGCCGCTAAGATCTGCAAGGTAAATCCTGAAGACGGCCACTTTCTAATCGCGGCAGCCCCCGACCAATTTCCTACCTTAGGCGCTGGACTGGTGGATCTTGGTTGATATTGTACAAGTTTTTCAACAGTGTCACTGGATATTGTGCTGGCGACAGTCACAGTATTATCAGGCTCGGCTGGCACCAAGGTCACTGGATCAATCTTTTGTCCCGTAAAACTACTTTCTTGCACTTCAACACCCGCCTGGGTAGTCACCCTGACACTTGGTTGAGCTAACAATTTGGGATTTATGTTTTGTTTCAGCTGCAAAGTCAACTGACCTAAGCGCTGCCTGATTTCTTGTACTGTTACAGCGTCCGTATGCTCTTCTAAGCTGATTTTACTTAGCTGGCTGCCAACCTTTTCCCTAGCCAAAACTTTGTCTTGAGCGCTATTTATAATATTATTAGCTATCCCTTTCACCGGACGTTTATCAACGGCAGTCCGGGCCTTTGTAGCCGCTGATTGCTGTTGTTTATCAAACAACTGCTCAGTATTGTCTAACACCTCAACAGCTTGTCCAGTTGCTGCGACCTGAGCGGTGTCAGACACACTAATAGCCACTAAATTTCGCAGCGTCTTTTTGCTTGTGTCTCTACTGCCTAGCACTTGATTATTTAACGAGTTCTGACTTTCAGCAAGAGTATCACCGCTTTCAACACTGACATTATCTAATAGCGATTCTTGAGCTTTAATTTTATCAGTGAGGTTAGATATCTGATTTTCTAGCGACTCAGTCTCAGTTCGATGTTTGTCCAGTTCAGCTTTTATCACTCTAATACTAGACGAAGACTGATCGCTATCATCGAGAGCCGATAGCTCTTGGTTCTCTAAATTCTGATTTTTAATCTGCTCCCCTTCAGTTACCGGCTGATTTAAATCGAGCGGTGCCGTATCTAATCCTATGGGGGCATCATCGACATCTGTAATAACTAATGACAGCTCTTGACTGTCTTGAATGAGTTCACTATTAACCATCAAAGAATCTTCTGAGGAATACTGCCAGAGAGACACGCCACTAATTGCCGTTAGCAGTAGGGCAATACCTATTATATGAGGGATCGGTAAAAAGAGTGCTTTTTGATTAAATTTTATCTTTCCAGATTGAATGATTTCGGTCGTTATTTTTGTGATACGACCCGGGTATCCTAATGTTTTTTTATAAATATCAGCAAGTTGCTTTTTGCTAAAATCTGCTCCGCGAACAAAGCGTAGTTGAATAAACTCTTCTGTTTCCAATTGCGTAAAAGGACTGAGGATTTCAGTATGCAAATTAGCAGAAAAATTTTCATTTGTGAGCAACTCTGTAGCAAGTGAGGCTACTTTTTCAGAGCCACCTATAACAATCGCCATACTTCCTCGATTTGCCCCCTGAAGATTAACCAAACTATCAATCGCATCACCTTTTAAATAGTCAGCATTATCTATTAAAATCAATAATTTTAATTGTTGATTTTTTAAATTTTCAATCTGTTGATGTAGCTGTATTAAGGGGTCTTCGACACTTTTTTCACTGAGCTGTTCTGTATGATCAATCGCTTTGTTAAGTAACTGATGGAGCATTGACAGATTAGTCGTTTGCTCTAGATTAAGCAGCAATATACAAGTGTTATCTTCAGTAGATTGGTGTTGGAGCTGCTGTATTATTGATGAAACTCCAGCACCAGAGCTCCCTGATAAGATCAGGAAAGTATTAGTAAAACGTAGTAAATGTACTAATTTATCTACTAACTGCAATCTCGAAGGGGGTTCGAAATACAAATCATCCGACATTTTTACATTTATCCTCTAATGTAACTAGCTTTGATCTATAAACCAATAACTAGTACCAATACTTTATTTCTCAATTTCAGAGCCGGCATACACAGTCGCAAAAAAGCCAAGTATGCTCATAATAGTAGCTATGGGCAGCAAAATATTATTGAAATGCTCTATTTAATATAGATGAACTCACTTCTATACGGCTGCGAACATGTATGCTGAGCACACTAGAGCAAACCCTTTCTTGATATAGATAATGTTTCTTTCAACAAATTCATATCAAATTTATCAGTGACGATAGCTCGACCTAATTCCTCAAGTAATACTAACCTAATATGGCCATCAAATACTTTTTTATCGACACTCATTATACTCAAAAAATCATCTTCAGACATGTTTTCTGGTGGATGGATGGGCAAGTTCGCTGAGATAAATAACTTTTTAGTACGTTCAAGTAAGCTTCTATCAATCCAACCTAAGCGATACGATAAATCTAACGCCATCACAGTACCTACTGCCACAGCTTCACCATGTAACCAATTCCCATAGCCCTGGTGGGTTTCAATAGCATGACCAAATGTGTGACCTAAATTTAACCAGGCTCTAATCCCCTGCTCTTTTTCATCGACAGCCACTACCTCAGCTTTAATTTCACAAGATCTTTGCACTGCATAACACATAGCATCTACATCTTTTGCCAGTAAATCAGCAATATTTTTTTCTAGCCAAACAAAAAATTCAGGATCGTAAATCAAACCGTATTTAATCACTTCAGCAAGCCCTGCTGATACCTCTCTCGCTGGTAGAGTGCTAAAAAAATTAATATCGGCGACAACCATTTGCGGTTGATAAAATGCCCCTATCATATTTTTACCCAGAGGATGGTTAACCCCGGTCTTGCCCCCGACTGAAGAATCCACTTGTGAGAGCAGTGTGGTAGGCATTTGAATAAAATTCACCCCGCGCTGATAACAAGCTGCGGCAAAACCAGTCATATCACCAATCACACCTCCTCCCAGAGCAATCAGAGTAGTGGTCCTATTGTGCTGTGCTGTCAATAACTGGTCAAAAATTAAATTGACATGCTGTAAATTTTTATATTGCTCCCCATCGGGAAGCACTACTCGGTCAAGCTTAAAGGCTGAGTTTGCAAAAATCGCGCAAACTTTATCCATATACAGTGCCGCAACAGTTTCGTTACTGACAATCATCACTTGTTGTCCATGAATATACTTGGTTATATCCATTTTTTGTAAAATATCTGACCCTATGTAGATAGGATAACTGCGACTACCGAGTTCAACTCTTAAAGAGTTCAAAGTATTTCTCCACAAACATAACACCCCAAACAAACCAAAATAATCCATATTATTCAATATTTTACATATTAAATTACGTATATTTAAAAAGCATGAATAGAGGATAAATTGAATATATAATGATAGCAATACGGTCAATTTAATTGACTTATAAAGCCCATCAAAAAAATTTCCACGACAATAAATGTAAACAGTTTAATTTATTCATGAATAAGTATCAGGATTTTACTAAAAAGTACGAAAAACTCAAATAAATTTTATTTATATAGCACCGAAAAATCTTTGCCAAGTGATCTACTTCCCCGTATCACAGAGAAGCTATTGATTAAGGCAGCGGTGTAGACAGGCTGAAATCAGGAGAAGCTTATTCAGGGCGCTAATTTCGGCGCACCGCATAGAACTCGATTAGACTTACACAGAAATGCTCTGCAATTTTTTTACAATTTCAGTGACGACTGACTTTGGATGCCGTTTATCAGTAGAAATTGTAAAGTCACTTACCTGATCATAAAAAGGCTCGCGCTGAATCATTAATGTAGTCAACACATCACGTGGTGAGTCGGCCTGTAATAAAGGCCGATTTATATCTTTAGCCGTACGTTCTAGCTGCTGTTGCACAGTGCTTTTAAGGTAAATAACCATACCTCTGGCACTTAAATTCTCCCTGTTTTTAGCGTTTAGCACTGCCCCACCACCAGTGGCTATTATAGAAGGGGAACGCAAGGTAACTTCTGCAATAGCTTGCTGCTCACGCAATCTGAAGCCAACCTCACCTTCAATGTCAAAAATCCAAGGTATATTGGCCCCCGCACGCTCTTCAATCACTTTATCTATATCATAAAATGGGAAGTTTAATTCCTTAGAGAGCAGTAGTCCTATTGTACTTTTACCAGTCCCCATTGGACCTACGAGAAATATATTCAATCTTGGCCTTAGTTTCTAGATAAACTTTTTCGAATTAATTTTGGGGTAATAAAAATTAATAATTCAGCCTTTGTTTCAGCTTTTCTGCTCTGTCGAAAAAGCGCACCAACCAGCGGCAGATCACCCAGTACTGGAGTTTTTGCGTATTTATTAACTTTTTCATTTCTATACACACCACCTAACACAATAGTATCACCATCTTTAACTATCACAGATGTTTTTAACGAATTTTTATTAATACTTACTTCGCCGTTTGGCAAAGTTTTTCCGATAGAATCTTGAGTAAGCTCTAACTCTAAAGCTATCAGATCACCTGGAGCAATCTGCGGAGTCACTTTTAATGATAAAACAACGTCTTTAAATTGAACTGTTGACGCTCCATCTTCAACCACTATATAAGGTAGTTGTTGCCCAGATTGGATCTCTGCTGGTTGCCCATTGGTGGTAATAATTTTCGGTTGAGATACTACTTCTGCATCACCAGTTGTACTTAATGCCGAAATTTCGGCGCTTAGCTTGAAACCATTTGAACCAATATATCCAAGTCTTATTGCAGACTTAGCGGATACCCCGAGATCAACAGCCAAAGGAGCTGCACCAAGGGTACCAGCACCAGCACCATTAACGCTGTATTTCCCAGTTGCCCCATAGCCCAAACCCCACCGGACACCTAAATCTTTAGTGACATCACTTGTAGCAACCACCAACTTAGCTTCTATCATTATTTGCGACACTGCCACATCAAACTTCGCCAACGTATGACGAATCACTGCTAATTGCTTTTCAGTTTCTCGTACCATTAATACGTTAGTCGCATCGTCAGCCAGAACAAAGCCACGCTTGCTTACTAAACTCGCCTCTTCAAGACGAGCTTTCATTTCTGAGGATTTACGGTAATTAATTTGAATGAACTCTGTTTCAATTGGCAACAGCTCCTCAATTTGCTTTTGCCCTTCAAGCTCCAACCTTTCTCGCTCTGCCAGCTTGGCGGCCGGTGCTATTAATAAAACATTGCCAACCAAACGTTTATCTAAGCCCCTAGTTTTCAAAACTAGATCTAATGCTTGGTCCCATGGAACATTTTTAAGCCTTAAAGTGATACTCCCTGACACACTGTCGTCTACTACTAAATTCTTTTGTGCCACTTCTGAGATAATTTGTAAAACTGATCGAATTTTTACATTTTGAAAATTTAAATCGATCTTTTCGCCGGTAAATTGCTTTTGTATAGAAGGCGACTTATTTCTAACTCCACTACTTTTTGCACTATGACGGTTCTTTCGAGCGGGCCAAAAATCTACAATTAATTCTTCCCCTACCTGATAAGATTTAAATTTATAGGGTTTAGCGCTTGGCTTTATCAGTATCCCAGTGTTTTGGCCTTGAGAAAATGTATCGATAAACATCACTGGCGTATCAAAATCTTGTACGTCTAAACGTTTATTTAATCCAGCAGATAAAACAGCGCCCGTTAAGTTAACGACAACATTGTGCCCTTCCTCAGACACTTGGGTTCCTGATCTAGAATCAGAAAGCTTGATTTTAATCCGTCCAATACCGTTCTCAGCTCGTTCGAAGTCTATCCCCTGCACCTTGGTACGTTTTTCAACAGGAGCATTAGTAATGGAAGCCATGCCTTGATTCGACAGCACTTGAATATCACTTCCAACAGCTATTGGGGCCTGGCTTAATTGCTGGTTTTGATCCAGAATAATGAATAGATTCTTCCCCTCCGCATACGAACTATAATTTGTCAGTCTGTTCAAGTTTGCGACAAGCCGTAAACGCCCTTTCACTTGCACTAGATCTACAGACCTTAAAGACTTCAACCCTAGCGAGTAATTGCTATTTGAGGTGCCGTTTTCGACTCCCCACATATCGATTAATATTCTATCAGGATTTTTTAGTACAAATGCAGTCGGCACTGATGGAGGAGAATCAAACTCCAATTTTAGTTCAATCTTACCTGGGCTCAATTGCCGAGTATCAAACTTTAACAGTAAAGCGTCTTTCGCCATCAAATTACCGCTAATGACAATAGCGAATAAAAAGATGAAACTTAATTTACAAAAACGACACAATCTAAGTACAACCTTCATAAAAAGGCAAATTTCAGTAAACATATATTTTCCCTATGGATCCTTTGGCTGTTCAAGTTCAACACTTCTAGGCCGGGTTATCCACCCCCCTCTACCATTAGATATTATTTCAGTAAGCTTAATTTTTTCAGAATCAACAGTGACAACTTTCCCATGATCGAACCCTAGATAATCATCAACAGCGACTCTATGAATCTCTCCCTTTGGATCAACTACTAGTGCCCATATCCCTTTCTCTCCCTTAGCGATGCTGCCTACCATGACTAAATCCTTCACTGCAAACCTTTCGAGATAAGCTTTCCGTCTTTCCTTATTTGGAGGATCCGCATTTCCCGGATCAACATCTTCATCAGTACCAGTTCCATCATCTTCCGGAAAAAACTGCACTACAGCGACAAAAGGGTTTCTCAATGCAGACCCTTCGTACACAAAAGCTTCGTATGCTTCAAATATCGGTAACGGTTTGATAGGTCTTGAAGGCCTAGCTTGTACTTCAGAGACAAAATTTTCAATATCATCAACACTATCGACCCATACACATCCAGATAACAAGATAGCGGACGAAAACATTAACAACTTTTGGATCAGTAATCTATTCATCGTCGTTCCGATACGTTTTGGCGGTAATTGATATATTCAACTCACCATCAGAATTGGGTGTTAGGCTAAAATCATGCAGAGTGACAATACGTTTAATTCCAGCAATACCACTGACAAAATCCCCAACTTGATGATAAGTTCCCTTTGCAGAAATTTGGATTGGCAATTCAATATAGTACTTATCCTTACGTTCAGCCTGCAACGCAATACTATTGATCGACAACCCTGATTTAATTCCTATATTGGTAATATCTTCAAGCAAACCTGGAACCTCCTTCCGAGTGGGTAGTTGACGTCTAATTTCTTTAAACTGCTCCTCCACATCAGCCATTTGTTTACGTAAAGCGCTTAAATTCGCAACTCTGTTCGAGATTGCTACATATTCAGTTTTTAACTGTTCTTCATTGCGAATTTTACCTTCTAACACTTGCTCTTTATCACTGATATAGAAATGCAGCCCTAAAACAATAGCCAATACAAAAAGTATAATATAGGTGATTATTTTAATACCAATCGGCCAGGCACCCACGGCAGAAATATCTAAGTTATTAGGATCAAACCCCTGAAATGACTGTTTAAATTTATCAATCACTATTATTTTCCTTTTGACAACGGAACATCAAGATTAAAGCTTCTATCCGATTCCCTTGCACCGACAGTTGTTAAGTTAGGCTCTCCAAACCACTGCGAAGCATTTAAATTCCTCATTAATTCTGATACATTTTGATTGCGGTCCGCCAAACCATTTATTATCAATTTTTCACCACTTCTAACCAGCGAAGTATAATACAATTCCTCTGGTAGCACGCGAATCAACTCATCAAAATATCGGACAATTAAAGGCCGACTCCCCTGCAAAGTTTGAATTGTATTCAGCCTTGCCAAGCGCTTTGCCTTTAATCTTTTAAGATCTTCAATTTCTTGAATTTTAGTTTTAAGCTGACCAATTTTCACCTCCAAAAACTGAATACGAACATCTTGTCTGCTAGCTTGCTGATCAAAATATTCACCCAAGATAACAACACACCCTCCCGCCAAAAGAAAAGAGACAAACAAGCTCATTAGAAAGCTTTTTTGTGCCTCTTCATTTTTTTCTTCACGCCAGGACCTTAAATTAATTTTTACCATGAATTACCTTTCAATCAAAAAATCGTAACGCCAAACCACAAGCTTTTACTAAAACCGGGGTATCCTTATTCAAGCGGGCTTTATTTATCTTTGCCTGAATTTCCATATTAGCAAAAGGGTCTGCCAACTCTACTGCTATACCTAACTCTTCTTCCAAACCTTCAACCAAACCTTTAATCGAAGCACAACCACCGCTTATATAAATTCTCGATAGTTGATTTTGCACATTAGATGAGTAGTAAAACTGCAAAGCCCTAGACACCTGCTGTTTAATGGTCTCTCTAAAGGGTTCAATTAACATCGCCTCTATTTCCATGCTAATTTCATTCAATCTGAATGACTGTTCTACTTCTTCAATCGTCATCCCGCATTGCACATGAATAGCATTGACTAATTCATTACTGCCGAAGCCCTGTTCTCGGTTATAAATAACCTTGCCTTGAAACAATACATTTAAAGTCATGGTTGAAGCACCGATATCTACTGAAGCTATCGGATCATTATTTTGTATAGACTCCCTGTTCAAAAAGGATAGTAGTCTTTCAATAGCAAAAGTATCAACATCCACTATATCGCACTTTAATCCGGCTGAATTTACAGCAGCTTCTCTCTGCAGGACGTCATTATTACGACAAGCGACTAATATAATTTCATTGAGCTCAGGATTGGTAGCATGAGGACCTTGCACCACGAAATCTATAGCGACTTCATCCAGCGGATAAGGAATAAATTGATCGGCTTCAATTCTTACCTGTTCTTCTAATTCAACTTCAGAAAATGCATTAGACAATTCTAAATGTTTGATGATTACGGCCGAAGAGGGAACTGATGTAATCGCATTAAACAATTTAGACCCACAGATCTTTACCCCTTTTTCAATCGCTTCAGCAACCACGCTTAGCTCTTGCACATGACCATCTACAACTGCAGATGCAGGCAAACCAACAATCGCGTACGAATTCAAACATAACGTTCTCTTTTCATAGCTGAGGGCAACCAATTTCACTGAGGAAGATCCTATATCGACACCAAGCCATGTCGATGTTTTTTTATTAAAGAAACCAAACAACTATTTTATCCTTATAGCCAAACTCAACAAAGCTAAATTGAGTATTATTTGCAAATATGAGACAGAAACACAAAAAAATTAACTTTGCATTAATGATAATAGCATGTTTCAAAAACATCTATAACTACAAAGACCTACATTAAAACATTAATCAATTAGCTACCACTAATTTTTAACTATTTATAACTATTTATTAATCTTTACTTAAATTTTATTATTCAAATCATATATAACAGAAACTTCAGTTATAAAATAATTGATTATAAAATTAATAAGAAACATCGATAAAATACTTTTAAAGAGCTAGTACTTTCAATCCCGAAGCCCTGATAAAAAAGACTTCCAAGCAATACTACCCGGACAGTCGCATTTAGCAGGTCAGTTACACCTCGCTCAACCTTATGTGACCACATACCAGTTGATGCTAATTACATCGCCTATTAAAAACTTTTCAATTTTTCAGTAGCCATCGCTGCTCAACATCGATAATCTTTAGCCAACCTGAACACCCCTCCAAGCGGAGCTAGCATAGTTTATCGATCCTACCATCAATTTAACAACACCACTAAAACTAATCTGAATCCGTGAATACAGAGTATAATATTTTGATTCCACAATGGAACTGAAAAATCTTAGCTACACCCTCAGGTTCAGCAGTCATTCCTATGACCGCCGTATAATCAAGAACTTGCGCTATGTAGCGCCGTGAATCGCTGATTCAGGACGAAGGAAACCGCTAGAATTTTCAGCTGTGTTGTAAACCACTTTGAAATCACGAGCCCAAGGAATAGGAAATCTTGCTTAACCCCAGCACATCAGATCGTGCAAAACTTCTCATTAAACCTCCTGTTAATCCACAAAACTCAGCCGACATCATGAAAAACAGTCTATTTAGCTTTATAATCAATAAGTTATGACGACTCACAAACTGTAACCAACATCCAGGCTAAGCCTATTACCAATACCTGAGGCTCCGGGGCTTGGCCTAACCATAGCTAAAAATGATAGGTGTTCAGGTTATATTTTAAATCTACTGATAATTTAAACTTCTTTGCCTTAAGTAGAAAATGTAGGCTGGTGCTATATATATCCAGTCTATATAATACGGCTTCTATTTTTGTAGTTTATAACTGAATTTATTACCAACGATTAAGGGATGACATGCGCGCGATAAAAATACTATTCCAAATGATTTTGTCTGTAGCTGTACTAGGCGTCATTTTAGGGACTATTGCCATGGTCGGACTCTACCTCTATTTCTCCCCAAACTTACCTAATGTAGACACATTAAAAGAAGTTCATTTTCAAACGCCTATGCAAGTCTACTCCAAAGATCACAAGTTAATTGCGGAATTTGGCGAAAAGCGGCGCACCCCTATTAAATTCAACCAAGTTCCGCTAAATTTCGTACACGCACTACAAGCAGCTGAAGATGCTCGTTTTTTTGAGCACAACGGTGTTGACATCAAGGGCCTTGCTCGAGCCGTCGTTCAGCTCGCTACCACCGGCAAGAAAAAAGGCGGCGGCTCCACGATTACCATGCAGGTCGCCAAAAACTTCTTCCTCACTAGAGAGAAATCTTTTTCCAGAAAATTTAGTGAAATATTACTTGCCCTTAAAATTGAAAGTTCATTGAGTAAAGAAAAAATATTCGAGCTCTACATCAATAAAATTTATTTGGGTCATAGGTCTTACGGCATCCAGGCTGCTTCTTATGTCTATTATGGAAAGAACATCAACCAAATTAACTTGGCGCAGCTGGCGATGATTGCCGGCCTACCTAAAGCGCCCTCTTCATTTAACCCGATTAGAAACCCAACCAGAGCAATAGTGCGACGCAACTGGATCATCGGCAGAATGTTAGGACTAGACTACATTAGCAAAGCAGAGCATGACCAAGCGATCTCTCAGCCCGTTACAGCCTATTACCACAGCGCAAAGATTCAACTGTACGCCCCTTATATTGCCGAGATGGTGCGCAAGCAACTCTACCAAAAATACGGTGATAGCTTATATACCAGTGGCTATCAAGTAATCACCACGGTCGACAGCACAATGCAGGCTTCAGCCAACCTAGCGGTGCAAAATGGTTTGTTAGCTTATGTTAAAAGGCACGGCTATAGAGGCCCTGAAAAACAAATCCAGATTAGCACTTTAGACAGTGACGCCCGCCTAGAGATACTGGCAAAAGAACTCACCCACGCCAATATCGAACCCGCTTTAGTTTTGCAAATTACTGATAAAGATGCGATTGTGCTACGCAAGAATGGCGAACACATTACCCTTCCCTGGAAGGGTATGGCGTGGGCAAGAAAGTTCAAAAGTGTTAACAGCATGGGTCCTAAACCTAAAAAAGCAGTCGATATTCTCGCGATTGGCGACCTTGTTCGAATCAGACAAGAGCTAGACAACAAAGACCAATCTGCATATTGGGGGCTGAGTCAGATTCCAAAAGTCCAAGGCGCTATGATTGCAATGGCACCAGAGAACGGTGCGGTATTATCTTTAGTCGGCGGCTTTAGCTTCACTCACAACAAGTTTAACCGCGCCACCCAAGCACTTAGGCAGCCCGGCTCGAATCTAAAGCCCTTTATTTACGGCGCCGCTTTACAAGCAGGCTACACCGCTGCCACAACGATTAACGATGCCCCCATAGTTTTGCAAGGCGCCAGTTTACAGGCCAACTGGAGACCGGAGAATTCATCGCGTAAATTTTACGGCCCAACCAGGTTAAGAGTCGGCCTCTACAAATCAAGAAACTTAGTCTCGATCCGATTACTTAGAGCAATAGGCATCGATTATGCTTTAGATTATTTAGCTAAATTCGGTTTTGATAGAGAGACTCTTCCACAAAATCTATCCCTTTCACTAGGCGCCGCAGATTTAACCCCAATCTCTTTAATCGGCGGTTACGGTCCCATCGCCAATGGCGGCTACCGAATTGATACCTTCTTTATCGACAAAATACTCAGCCCAAGCGGAGCAGTGATTTTCCAAGAAAAGCCGCGGACAGTGATCACTACGCAAGTTTTAGCTGAAGATCAATACTCACCAGCACCCAGGATCATCGATGCTCGCGATAGCTATGTTATCTACAGCATTTTAAAAGATGTTATCCGCCGGGGCACAGCCACTAAAGCCAGAGTACTAAAAAGAAATGACTTGGCTGGAAAAACTGGAACCACTAACTTACAACGTGACGCTTGGTTTACCGGCTTTAACAGTAAAATTGTGGCGACGGTATGGGTTGGCTATGACAATCCTGCACCGCTCGGAAGAAGAGAATTTGGTGGCACGGCGGCACTGCCGATCTGGATTGACTTCATGAGCAAAACTCTAGCAGGAGAGCCAGAAGCTCCCTTAAAGCGACCTCCGGGATTAGTCAATGTGACAGTCAACGCAAAAACCGGCTTAAGAGCCCGTCACTCCAAAGGCAAAACGGTCAGTGAAATAATCAAATCTGAGGATGCGCGTCGACTGGCTCAACAAAGCGCCGAGATTAACGACTCGACCACTGACGACCTATTTAACTAGCCAGCTGATCGAGAACAAAAACCCAAGATGACTGGTTTGAGAGCAATCACCTCAACACATAACCGAAGCACTGAGACAGGTATGCATGGGAGCTTTGAAAAGTCCTATACACTCCCTGTGCACAAAAATCTGACCGAGAGCTCAGCCCTTTTGGGAAAAACTGACAGTTGTTCAAGAAACATTGCCTGGAACAAATTATGACACCAACTCAGAAGACATGGACATAGATATATGCCGAATCACTGCGTGCTATTTAACGAAAATTTTGGTTAATCTCAACCAAACAGGCTTGAACTGACCTGCTCTCAATTAGTCGTGTGTGACACGCTCTGAGACTTCTCAGCTTAGTACTGACTAYTACCTGAATCAGTGACTTCACTGCACCACATAGCGCAAGCTCTTGATTCTACAGCGGTTAGAAAAATACCCGCTRARCCTACGGGTTTTATGCACGGATGCATTTATTGAGCGAATGCAGGACGCATATGAGCTTGCAGCTAAGATTTYTCAATTCCACCGTAGAACCAATATCTTACACTCTGTATTCACTTTGAAGTCACGGATTCAGCTACTAGCTATAAAAAAAGCCATTGAATTAGCTAGTAAAAACTAAAGAAATGGCCCACGGAGTATATAGCCTCGCGCTATAGTGGGCACTTACTCACCAACACAACAAACCTAATTAAGATTCACTTTGTACTGCTACATTTCCTAGCTTTTCTCCAGTCAATATTTTTCTAACGCAACCTACAAAGCCTTCAACTTCACATTGATGTGGCTGCAGCTTCGCCCTGCTGATCTAACTCCGCCATCTGCACTTTAATCCAATCTACAGATTCCGCATGTAAGTCACTAACAGAGCGATCTTCAGCGCTAATTGGCTTGCCAATGCGCAGTGTAATCGTGCCAGGTTTTTTCAGTATTTTTCGCCCCGGCCAAAACATCCCGGCATTATGCGCCATAGGCAGCAAAGAAACATTTGCACTGACTGCCAACATAGCTCCGCCTTTATTGAACACTCCCATTTCGCCGGTAGCCAAACGCGTGCCCTGTGGAAAAATAATTACCGGAATCTCACGCTCTAATCTATTCTTTCCCTGCTCTAAAAGCTGCTTCAACGCTCCTCGTTTTTGACTGCGATCTAAGGCAATCGGTTCAAGCAACGCCAGCGCCCAGCCAAAAAATGGAATTTTAAGTAGCTCTTTTTTTAGCACGATAGAGTGCGGTCGAATTAGAGTCTGAAAAAAAATCGTCTCCCACTCACTCTGATGATTAGCGACTACCACGTAGGCTCCATTATCCGGCAAGTTTTCCAGCCCTTCTACTTTGACCTTAATCCCGCAGCACACCCTGATCAAAAAAACATAAAAGAAGTTTAAGCTAGTCACAAAACGGAAGCGTTTTTCAAAAGGTAACCATCTGGCAAACAGCACACAAATTAAGCCATGCACTATAGTTGCCAAGTAAAATGCAGCGTAGTAAATGCAGGCACGTAAAAAATTTAACACTCTGTTCACATTAATATCCTAAATAACCACTGCTCTGCTGTAGAGCTTGCTAGCCGCCAGTGACTGGCGGGAAGAAAGCAATCTCATCGCCTGATTGTATGACATGCTCTAAGCCAACCATTTCTTGATTGACGGCAATTAAAGTACTGATATTTCCCAGCGCAGTTATCCATTTTTCACCGCGCTGCGCCTGTAACCAACTGGATAAGTCGGCCACACTCTCAACACCTTGAGGAATATCGATCGACTCATCGGCCAAACCTAGCTGTTCGCGAATACTGGCAAAGTAAATAATGTCGATCATCGCTATGCCTCCGCTTGCCAGTGGCCGCTTTTGCCACCGATTTTTTCTAATAACTTTAAATTTTGAATTTGCATGCCCTTATCCACAGCTTTACACATGTCATAGATAGTTAAGGCCGCGGTACTCGCTGCCATAAGCGCCTCCATTTCGACCCCAGTCTGACCAGACAAACGACATGTAGCGGTGATCGCGACTAAATTATTTTGCGGTTGCAAGTTTAAATCGACCTTCACTTTGGTCAACATCAATGGGTGACACATCGGAATTAGATCACTGGTTTTTTTGGCCGCCATGATTCCGGCAATCCTCGCCACCGCTAGTACGTCACCTTTTTTGTGACCACCACTTGCAATCAGTTCCAGAGTCTGTGGCAACATGCTGATTTCTGCATATGCGGTGGCTTCTCTGGTGGTGACAGCTTTTTCAGTCACATCCACCATCTGCGCATTTCCCTGGGCATCTAGATGGGTTAATTCAGACATTTTGTGACTCCGTTACCTGTTGATTGAGGATTTTTTGCTGATTTAAATAAGGTGTAGCGTACATCGCTTTCGCTATTATTGTTTCTTGATCACTTAAATCACTAAAGCGCTTAGCAAATTCTTGCTGCCGCTGCTGACTAATTCCATCGAGCACCCCAGCGGCGATCAGATTAGAGTCGTGCAGTTGGTAATTGGCCTGTATCTGTTGGTCAATGTGTAGAGCCAGTTCAGCGGGGGTTGCTATACTCTCGTCGACTACATCGCCAAAATGCACATGCACATTCCCCTTGTACCCCGTAATCCCGGCGACAATGCTTTCAATGTCTTCAAACTCACCTTTTTGGTAAGTGCCACCATCCGCCTTAATCCCAAGTTCTTTGGCTTTTTGCTTATCACAAGGGTCAAATTCATATGAGATTGAAACAGGCACTAGATTGAGTCTTTTAGTCGCTTCAGAGAAAGTCATCGCTTTACGCTGTGCCATATATAGCATTTTCAGTAGGGCAGCATCGGTTTTATCATTGCCATCTTTGGCGCGGCCTTCACGTTGTGCTATCCAGATTGAAGCTTCATCAACGACCACTGAATGATCGATGTACGACGACAAATGAGTCAGCGCTTTGAGCATTTCACGCGGCGCCTTGGCCGAGCGTTTGACAATAAAACTTTTATTCAAACGCATTAAATCGGAGACATACTCTTTTGAGAGGAGATTATCGCCAATCGCAATTCTCACCGTTTGCATACCTTTGTGGAAGAACATCCAGTTGACGAAAGCAGGATCCATCGCTATATCTCGATGATTGGAAATAAACAGATACGCCCCCTCTGGATCTAAATTTTCAATCCCAGAGCAAGTGACTTTGTGCGTAGTGCGGGTGATCATCTTCTGCATAAAACCCGCCACCACTTTCTGAAAGTCACGCACCGTATCAATATCACCAAATTGTCGCGCCAGACCGATTCGCACGATACTTTTAGTTAATCGCGGTAACCAGCGGTAAAATTTTGCAAATTTATAGTGGGAGATGGCGCCTACTAATTCATCGTTATGCAGCATTGCATTGAGCACAGCTGGTACTTCGGAATCGTTATATGGACGAATATCGCTGTAGAGATCTTGTGTTAAATTCACTGCTATCTAACCTAGCTATTTAAAGCCGCCTATTTTAGCGTTTCATGCAGCGTATTGCACTTTTTTGCGACAAGTTCCGCTGTTTCAGCTCCAGTTAACCGTCAATAGCTGACAATTACCTAGAATGTTGTAGCAAAACCATCGAGATAAGCGCAGTAAAAGGCTTACTTGCTTTACGATGCTCGCCTCAATGGCTGGTACTGGAGTTATCCCAGCAGCTGACTGAAAGGAATAAAATCAACCCGCTGACCTTTGGCTACTAAGCTATCTGCGGGGATCATAATCAAGCCATTAGCCTTGCTAGCGGTAGATAACATACCTGAGCTCTGATTGGTGAAAGGTCGCACTTGGCCATCCTCATAAACGCCTCTGAGGTACTCTTCCCTCGTACACTTTTTAACAATGTCAAAATCCGCGAGCACTTTAAAACTGAGGGTTTTTTCAAGATTGCCGCCCTGCAACTTCATCAGATATGGCCGAGCAAATAGACAAAAGGTAATCAGTGCTGATGCGGGGTTACCCGGCAGCCCAAAAATAGGCGTATTATCCACCCACCCATAAGCTAATGGCTTACCTGGTTTCAGCTTTATCCGCCACATATTTAGCTGACCTAATGAGTCGACAGCGGCTTTTATATGGTCTTCTTCACCCACCGAGACTCCCCCGGTACTAATAATTAAATCTGCACATTGGGCCGCTTTTGCCAGTGCTGCAGTAGTCGCCTCTAAGGTGTCTGACACTTTCCCCAAATCGACCACTTGCATACCTAACTGTTGAATTAAAGCATTTAACATGGCGCGATTAGAGTTGTAAATTTTTCCATCAGCGAGGGGTTCGCCCGGCTCTACCAGTTCATCCCCAGTAGAGAGAATCGCTACTTTTAATGGTTTGTAGACAGACAATTGATTAATCCCTGCCGATGCCAGCACCCCAATATCCGCCGGCTGTAATTTTCTACCCACCGGATGCAGCAACTCGCCGCGGCGAATATCTTGCCCTTTTGGCCGGACATTTTGCCGCAGTTTAACCTTCGCAGGTAAACGAACCCCCGCTTGATCGACGCTCACTTGCTCTTGCATGATGATCGTATCGGCGCCTTTGGGGAGTTCAGCACCGGTAAAAATACGTGCCACAGTGCCCGCTTTTAAGGTTTGTGGGGCATCTCCTGCGGCGATCCGGATCGACTGTTCTAATATGGTTTCAGCGCCAACATTTAAATCGGCAAAGGCCAGCGCATAACCATCCATACTGCTGTTGTCTTGAGGGGGAACATCCACCAGAGATATCGGCTGATCAGCGAGAATCCGGTGCAGGGCGCAATCTAAATTAATTAACTCTACCTGCCGAGTGGTTTTGACATCTTCCAGCAACTGTTGAAGAGCTTCAGACACTGGAATAAGTGGTTGAACTTTAAATTTGATATTCTCAATAGCATCAGCCATATTGATTCTCTCGATGACAATTAAAATAGTTTTAAATAAATTTTACTGTAAGAATTTTACATTAACCAGTGCAATACTTACACTTGCTAGTAACATAGGTTCAATTAGATTAGGCAAAGGTTGATTAAAGACAAAATCTTACCGCTAGCCTTCCCATTTTATAAAATTTTTCTTTGTGCCTTGCCTGGTCGTACACTTAAGCCGACTGCAAACTGACAAAGCTTTACTGACAGAGCCAAACAATATGTATATAGCCGTCAAACACCTGCATTTAACCTTAATGTTATGCAGTGTTGTCTTTTTAATCGTCCGAGTGGTAGCGGCCACCGCTAACGCACAATTTTTAAAGCGCAGGTGGATAAAAATAGCACCGCATGTCCTAGATACTTTTTTATTACTTAGTGCGATTGCATTAATGGTCATCATTCAACAATACCCAATTACCAACCATTGGCTCAGTGCTAAACTACTGGCCTTACTCGGCTATATAATTTTTGGCACACTGGCCTTAAAGGGACAAAAAAGCGCCTTAACTAGACTTTTATATTTGGCTGTTTCCCTAAGTTTGGTCGGTTACATGATGAGTATTGCGATCACTAAAAGCCCTTTTCCCTGGGCATTTTAGGTATTTGATAGTCAATGGGGCAATCAACGGATGCTGATTAATCCTGAATGTATCATTGACCTCGACTGCCGATAGCTAGTTTTCATTGAGGAGCGAGGTCACTGAGAAGAAAAGATCTGTTGCTAAAGTGGAAACTAGTCCGTGTAGAGGGTATCCATCACCTGTGACAGTTCAGTTCTCCACGGTCGCTGATGGATGCCAAAGTTGCGCAGTAGCTTTTTACAGTTTAGCACTGAGGACGCCGGGCGCTCTGCATTGGTATAAATTTCTGAACGCGGTACCGAGTTTATGCTTTCTGTCATCAGTTGTTCGTGCTGTTTTGCCCGTAAAAATATAGCCTCTAAAAACTTATATCGAGTAGTGACTTCAGCCCCACAATAATGATAGGTACCCCAGGCGTCAGCCCCCTCATTTAGCTGCCTTATCACTGCAAAAATAACACGGGCTATATCGCCTGCAGAGGTGGGACAACCTTGACGATCGTTGGCCGCATACATCACTTTTTCACAGCGCGCTCGCGCTAGTGAACTGGTTAAAAAATTTTCATTCCACTGAGAAAATAGCCAACTAACCCGCAGGATTATATGTTTATCCCACTTGTTGCGTAGTATCTCTTCACCTTGCCACTTACTTTTACCAAAATTACCCAGGGGAATGGTTTGATCATCTTCACTATAGCCACTAGCATAGTGCCCATCGAAGACATGATCTGTAGACAAGTGAATGATCGGAATGTCCCTCTCCTTACACACTTGTGCTAAAATCCCCACAAAATCGCGGTTTAACAAATAGCATAGATCGACTTTCTTTTCACTAACCACTACCGAGTTATAACCCAAAGTATTGACCACAAAATCTGGATTACTGCGCTCCAAAACCTCGGTCACTACTTGTTTATCTCTAAGGTTAGGGGCGTTTGATGTTGCACCGACCACCGTAAACACATCGCTAGTTTGACCTGCTTTTATCAGTGCTTTACCCACTTGCTCTTTAGGGCCTGTCACTAATATTTTAATCCTGTTGTCACTTGACCAATGAACCATTCCATACCTTTAAAATATCTATAAAATTGGTTAGATTTTGGCATTGTGAAAATACCAAATTTAAACTGAACTGTGAATAATCTTATCTTATCCTGAATCCGCGACTTCAAAGTGAATACAGAGTGTAAGATAATGGTTCTACAGTGGAATCACTGATTCAGTGTTTATTATACGATTAGTCGCTATAGCGTAAACCATAACATATTACACCAAAAACAAAGCTGTTAGCCATTCGCAGCCAACGTTTTTAGCAGCTTAAAGAAGTCACTCTATTATCTAACTGGATTATATTACATCCAACACTGCGCGATATTCGCTCATTGAGTGCAGTTCTTATAGAACCAACAGAAAATCGCCCACTTATCACTATCAAAACTATCATCAGTCTGAGCTGCATTGATCGGTTTAATGGCTGTTTTTTTCACCGCTATAGAAGCAAAAGCTTGCGCTATGTGGTGCAGTAAAGTCTGATTCAGGACTACTCTAAAGGAGCCTGCTATATCTGGTGATTGCACCGTTGACTGGCTTTATAGACGGTCTCTATTATTAGTGACCGCAGTTTATGATGCTAGAGTTATTGGAACGCTGGATCAACTGCATTTAATAGCACAGACAATAGCCGCTAAATAACTACTCCATTCGCTGCTAACCACTCTTTTAATTTCGTGAGGGGCATGACTCCGCTTACACGAGCTTGCTCTTTACCTGCTTTAAACAAAATCAAGGTTGGAATTGATCGAATCGCCCACTGACCGGCAATATTTTGCTGAGCTTCTGTATCCAGTTTTAAAAACCTAACTTTGGTTTCTAATTCAGCTGCAGCACTGGCAAATATAGGCGCGAACTGCACACAGGGACCACACCAACTCGCCCAACAATCAACCAGTACTGGCAGCTCATTATTGTGCATTTGCTGACTAAAATTGCTACTTTTAAGCTCTATAGGCTCAGCCGTAAAAATACTCTGTTTGCACTTTCCACAGTTTGGCTTATCGAGCAGGCGGGATTTTGGCAATCTATTGGTCACATTACAATGTGGGCAACTAATATTAACGGTCATTTTGGAGGGTTCTCTCTATGCACTGGAGGTGGGAATACCCTTTATACTGGATTTTATTACCAGCGAAAAGCTATATCACTGAATCAGCGACCTCGCTGCACCACATAGCGCAAGCTCTCAATTGACTTTGAAGTCACGGATTCTGGTTTTAAAGTGCCGGATAATATAACTGATACTGTAACCTGCAAAAATTTAGTATAATCTATGCAGGAAAATTAGCGGCTTAACGCACTGAGAGCAACATCAATACACATCCCTTAGCTATCCAACTTGTAGCTTGTAGCTGTAACTTTGTAGCTTTAATTTTGTAACTTTCAACTAGCTCGTAATAATCGGTAGAAAAAGGACTAAAATGTCAAACCGTCAATCCAACATCATCTTTTATAGCATCATATTTTTAATTATCTCGATTGCCTTAATCAACAATTACCAGCCAAGCTTTTTTGATGATTTCACCAAGAGCAAGCAAGAGTTTTTAATCCAAGAGGCGATGCAGAATCGGGAGTACGATAAAGCCCTAGCCAGCTACCAAGATTTGCTAACACAGAAAGCCAGCCAAGATCACCAGATTTCGGCTGATACAGCGGCAATCTATGAAGAGATGGCCAAGCTATATTTTTTACTTGACCTAAGAGTCGAGGAAAAAAATTATTACTTAAAATCTTTAGCGATAAAGCAGCAGCTAAAAAAAGTTGATATCTACAGCTTTGCAAAAACCTACTATAAATTAGCAACACTTGCCGAAGAACAGCAACAATATCAGCAGGCTCAAAGCTATTATGAAAAATCATTATTGCAAAGAATTGGAAATTTAAAAGAAGCTAAGATAGCAGACGATGGGCTGTTTGTCGGTATGCAACAATCTAGGATCAAATACTTGAGATTAAACCATCCAGAAACAATCGCAACTTATAGAAAACTAGCCGCGATACACAAGTTCAAACAAGAAAACTCGATCGCCAAACAGTACTACCAAGACGCGTTAACTGCCAGCAAATTAACTTTTGGTGAAGACGACCCTAAAACCTTAGAATTAGTCGTTCTAATCAAACAATTAACCCATTGATTATCCATACTCACAATCTAGCGAGTCGCTCTATAAAACCAGCATAGCTTATTTGAACAGCAAGCCCTGTCATTGATGTGGGGCTTATTCAGATACATCCTAGCCCTCTGCAGTAACTATACCGATAAAAAATCGCCGCTTCCAAAGCTAACTCAACGACTTTTTCTTAGATACTGTTATAACCTCCTAGTGGTAGCCATTTTTAGTAGTCGAGTAAAACATGCTAATTTTGTACAGTGACAGATGCATACCAATAACTTAATACAAACTTTATACGAATCGCTTCTATTACTAAAATTTCCTAGCGAATAAAGCTACCATCCTGTATAGATATCCCTATGCATAATATTATTCTAGGAAAAAACTTTGCCGACTCATTCAAAACCAATTAATAGATCAGATACAACCAACAAAAAAACCAGGAAGCGCGAGCGCGGCGCTGTCACTGTTTATGATATATTAAGAGAAGATATTTTGTCACTAAAACTGGCAGCGGGGTCGGCAATCGACGAAATTTCCCTCGCCGAGAGATTCAATCTATCAAGAACGCCAATCAGAGAGGCACTATTTATGCTATCAAGCGAAAACTTGGTAACATTTTTAGCTAACAGAACCTCCATCGTCACTCCACATTCGATGGAAAATGCTAATGCATATTTCGATACGCTAATTTTACTTAGCCGTGCGGTTTTCATAAATGCTGCCGTAGAGAGAAGCGCGAAGGATATTTCACGTATAAAAAGTGCCATTAATTCCTATCAGGAAGCACTTTTTACAGAGGATCTTTATCAAATTGTCACTAAGGACATAAATCTTAAATACAGCATATGTAATTCAACGAACAATTACTTTTACAATAAGTATTACCCGAATTGCCTGGATTCTGGAAGGCGAATGAAATGGCTACATTATTATCCAGAAGCCACGTCCACTGATTTACAAAAAACGATACTTGACATGCAAGCGCTCATTACTGCAATAGAGGATCGCGACCAAAGCAAATGTGACCAACTAGCCATCAGTCATGTCGATTCTATTATTGAAGTTATCCAACGCTCAATGGTTCCAAGTGTTTCAAAAACTATAGATTTAACGATAACAGAGAGCACCAATCTGCAAATCAGGAAGTCTGAATAAGTCCCGAATCTGTATAGATAACCTGGTATATGGCAGCTAAACTCTGAAGTTTTAAGTAACATAACTTGTTGAAATTACATATTGAAATAGAACAACTTAAGAAAAATTCGGGGCTAAATCCTGCTTCACTGTCAACACTAGATCAGAAAACGAACGACCTTTTGCTCAACATCAGCCATCAAGCTATTACTCCTTTACAAAAACTTCTTGCTATTCCATTGGCATTTTTATTCATTATTAACGCTTTTTTAGGGCTACAATTACCTGCAGAAGAAATGGATTCGATCGAGACAATGCTCGGCTTAGGTTTAATATTGCCAATGATCTACATTGGTTTTTAGGGACGGTCTATTTTACAAAATCAAGCGCAGGGCTGGTTGAAAAACATTGGTTTGAGCATATTTTGGAGGTAAGCCTTCTATATTTTACCTGAATCCGTGAC
>ASZJ01000113.1 GCA_000416275.1 Osedax symbiont Rs1 | reverse complement strand
AGTCACTGATTCAGGTTTTAGCTTACGTGCTCCTCTTGATTATTTTAGAAATAATGGGCAGCCCTCAGCTGTTAATGGAATACCGAAGTGTAATGTTTATCATCAGCATAATCTGTAGTGTCGCTCTCAGTCTTTTGGGGAAACTACCATTCAACGCCCAAACTGATTGAAAAAATCGCCAATGACCCACCGGCATTTTACAGACCACATTAATTTCAACCTTATAGATAAGCATGATGGGGCACTATCGCTCGCGTAGCCCACCAGCACCTTCAACACCAGCCACTATCACCTATCGTTTTAATGATAAAGGACCTAAATAGACACTCATTGGCCGTCTTCATCATTAGTCACGATTAGCTCTCCAGTGATAGAAAGTGCCATCGCCTCCGCCACTTTAATTCCATCAATCGGCTGATACAGATTGGCGATGAGGTTCGGGTTTCAACAGCGGTTAATGTTGCATCTTCATGAGCAAAGCCATCAATTTTCTTGTTGAACGCCGGGATAGCTTCACGTAAAGCCACATTACAATATTCGGGTAGCAAACCAGTCAGATCAGTTAGCTTTACTCCCGGTTTATAAGATGGCTGAACAACACCAATGTCGGTAGTCGCATTGCTCTTTAAGAAATCACCAACCCGCTGCATGGGTGCATCATAGTTTTCGCCACCCAACTTAAAGGCAGCGCGTTCTAGCTCTCTCTGAAGATCAACGCCAGCTAACGGGCCACCAGGATAGTCAGATGGATCAATCCCCACCACAATCGCGCTATTTGCATTACGCTCATTCCGCGAATATTGACTCATACCATTAGTTACCACCTGGTTTTCTTCCGAGGTTGCCGCAACCACAGTACCACCTGGGCACATACAAAAACTGTAGACCGAGCGACCATTCTTACAGTGATGCACTAACTTATAATCGGCGGACCCCAAGATTGGATGCCCAGCATTCTGACCATATAAGGCTTCATCTATTAATGATTGTGGATGCTCGATCCTGCCCAATCGCTAACGCGATATGATCTGAGATGATTTTATCGCCGTTGGATAAGGTTAGTCCTTTAATTTTACCATCGACAATATCAAGGTCGTCGACCCGCGCACTAAAGCGAATTTCGCCACCTAATTCAATGATCATAGCACGCATTTTTTCTACCATCGTCACTAGCTTGAAGGTGCCTATGTGAGGCTTTGACACATAGAGTATTTCCTCTGGTGCTCCCGCCTTAACAAATTCGTCAAGCACTTTGCGACCATAATGTTTTTTGTCTTTAACTTGGCTATAGAGTTTTCCGTCTGAAAACGTACCGGCTCCCCCTTCACCAAATTGAACATTAGATTCGGTATTAAGCGTTCGCTTACGCCAAAAGCTAAAGGTATCTTTGGTGCGCTCACGCACTTCTTTACCACGATCTAGAATAATTGGCTTAAAGCCCATTTGCGCCAGCACTAAACCGACAAATAAACCACAGGGACCAAAACCAATCACCACAGGACGACTAGCTAGTTCCTGCGGTGCTTTGCTAACAAATTTATATGCCATATCTGGAGTTAAACGTATCGACTGATTATCGCTAAACTTGCTTAACAGCGCCTCTTCATCAGTTGTTTTTACATCGATGGTATACAACAACAGGATATTGCTTTTTTTACGGGCATCGATACCACGACGAAAAACGCTAAAATCCAGGAGTTGCTCACCGCGAATCTTAAGTGTGGACATAATAATATTTTTAAGAGCATCTTCATTGTGATCGAGGGCGAGTTTAAGATTAGTGAGACGGATCATGGCTGGCTTCCAAGGTTACTTAGTGATACCTGAATCGGTGGCGTCACTGCACCACATAGCGCAAGCTATTGATTATACGCGTTTAAAAAAACACTCGCTGAACCTACCGGTGCAGCTAATATTTTTCAATGCCACTATACAACCAATTTTTCACACTCTGTTTTACTTTCAAGTCACGGATTAAGGCTGTAGTAAAAAATGTAGCCGGATTATACTCAATTTAAGCGGGTAATAGTCAGTATTGCATGGCAAATACAGCATAAAGACCCGCCAAGAATGGATTACTTTAACTTTATCTGCACAGCAGAAAATTCACTTTGAATGACCAAAACACATCAATACATCCAAGTAGCTCAGATTTCTCTCCCTGAAAACAATCTCTCCATTTCAAAGCAATATTTATTCGATAACGACTGAGCAAAATTTTCGTATTCTGTGTGAATTATTGCGTTGGATATTTATAAACTAGCGTGTCATGGTATGATCTGCGCCAATAATTTTTCGAAGCGAGTTTAGCCATGGCATTTGTTGTCACCGACAATTGTATTCAATGTAAATACACCGACTGCGTTGCCGTATGCCCAGCCGATGCATTTCATGAGGGGCCGAATTTTCTGGTTATAAACCCAATAGCCTGTATCGATTGTGATTTATGTGTACCTGAGTGCCCCGCTGATGCCATCCATCAATTCAATGGGGTTGCCGATAAATTTGAGCAGTTAATTATCGAATAACCTCTATTATCATAGGGACTTCAAGCGATTAAACCTGAGACTTAAAAATATTTTGATCAAACATTGAGCTCCATCGGAACATAACGAATCCCATTGATACTCAACTCCTTCGATAAAGCCTTAAAGCCAACTTTTTCATAAAAACCAAGTGCATAAATCGATGCTTTGTAACTTCTCAATAACACGGGGCAATCTACTATAGCTTACGCCAATTAAAGCCCTAGTCAGCGGCTACTTCTCGACGAATTAATTCTGCCAATGGGGGGATATCCCCAATCCCACAATTTCTATCCAATATATAGTCC
>ASZJ01000112.1 GCA_000416275.1 Osedax symbiont Rs1 | reverse complement strand
CGAGTTATTGAGAAGTTACTTTTGATTATAACAAAATCGCCGGAGATCTACTTGTTATTTATAATTATAATATAAAATTCAATGCTTTACGTTTCTGGATGGGCACTAGCTAGCTTCCAACAACAATAGTAGTACTTACAAACATTCGTTTTCTTTTTTTATGACTATACTTAAACCCAGATACAAATATTAATCTGAGTAGCAGAGTAACGCATTCACTTAAATAGGTTGTTTATGCCATGAAATCCCATAATATTTTTCTTGTAATAACCTTGAGTAGCAGCTTTCTGGCGCATCAAGCTTATTCACTGCCCCAAAAAGCCCAAATTGTTACGGGAAGCGTTGAGCTTCACTCTGCTGACAGTACCCTTAATATCCAGCAAAACAGCACCAAGGCCATCATCAATTGGCAGGGCTTTGATATCCAGTCACATGAAACGGTCAATATTGCTCAACCTAGCAGTGAAGCGGTTATTCTCAATCGTGTACTGGGGAATAACCCGACCAAGATCTTCGGATCTCTGAATGCGAATGGCAAAGTGTTCCTCGTAAACAACAGCGGAATCACCTTTGCAAAAGGCTCTCAAGTCAATGTTGGGGCACTTGTTGCATCGACATTGGATATCGACAACGACGATTTTTTAAAGGGGGTTTATCAATTTAATGGGAATAGCGGCACGACGCTCTTGAACCAAGGCTCTCTATATGCCGGTACGATAGCGCTACTGGGTAATCAAGTGATTAATCAGGGCTGGATCATTGCCAGCGGGTCAAATGACCATAGCACTACAGCCAATGTGGCGCTGCTTTCAGCCGACAATATTAAACTTAGTTTTGGCTCCGATAAATTACTGTCGGTAGAAATCAAAAAAGGCACTTATGACGCCCTCGTCGACAACCAACAATTAATACTAGCCGATGGTGGGCAAGTACTGCTGCGTGCCGAAGCGGCAGAATCCCTACTGGGGGCTACAGTTAATAACTCGGGGGTCATCCAGGCCCGTAGTATTCAAGAGCATGAGGGGCGGATTATTTTGCTGGCAGATATGCACAATGGAATCACTAGGGTCAGTGGTACTTTAGATGCCTCTGCAACAGTGAGCCCTTCCCTCAACTTTCAGCCTCGTGGCGGGTTTATTGAAACCTCTGGTGCCAAAGTTACGGTTAGCCACAGTGCCATCATCACCACTAAGGCTGAAGGAGGCCTAAGTGGCCAATGGTTAATTGACCCCAATGATATAATTATCGATAACAGCGGTGATGCGGGCACTATATCGGCCAGTGCGCTTTCAAGCAATTTACAGAATAACGGTAATGTGAGCTTGCAGACCACCAATCAGGGCTCATCAGGTGGTAATGGCGATATTTTTGTCAACAGTGACATCAGCTGGGATAGTGATGGTTCTGTGTTAACTCTACAAGCTGAGAACAACATTAATATTTCTGCTGAGATTTTTGCCCAGGGTGATTTATCAGGTATCGAGTTAGATACTGGGTTGAGTTACAACACTGCTAGTAATTGGGATAAAGTTTATTCTGATTTGGATTTTTCCCAAGGTAATAATGTTAGCTACAGCACAAGTGGAAAAATTACGCTAACCGGTGCCGATGCCATCTATGTACAAGACGGCAAAATGTTTCAAGTTATTAACGGTAAAAACAGCACTCTCACGGGTACCACTGCAGTTGCTGAGCTGGCAGCCATTGATCCTTCTGCCTTCAACTATGCTCTCGCGGTAGACATAGATGCATCGAGTATCAGTGGCCCCTTAGGCTCTTCAACTAATGGTATTCAAGGTTTCGATGGGCTAAACCACAACATCGATAACCTGACGATAAACGCCCCTAATGCCGATAACATTGCACTATTTTCAACGGCTAAAAGTGACACTGATGTGTTTGTAAGAAATATCAAAGCCGATAATTACGCGGTGTTGGGTAAAGACAATGTCAGCGCTTTAATCGGCTCTAGCCCTTCGGGTTCAAAGCTATTTATACACAATATTAGCTTGACAAAATTGACCTTAGCGGGGCAGTTGGCAACAGGGGGGCTAGTCGGCTTGGCCGACAATGCAACTATCTCAGACAGCAATGTTGCAGCGAATATCTCGGGACTCTCATCCCCGCTATTTGCTCACGGAAAGGTGGGGGGGTTAGCTGGCGATGCATTCAATCTCAGTGTTAGTAATAGTCATGTTAAAGGGAGCATAGTCAACAATGAGTCTTACACTGGGGGCATTGTGGGCTCTGTAGGTTATATAAACATACAAGATTCAACCTCAAAAGCCGTAGTAACAGGCAGTTTATATACTGGGGGATTAGTCGGTAATGTACAGCAATCAATCAATATTCAGAATTCTGGAAACTACGGAAAAATCAAAGGTGAAAATTACACTGGCGGCCTGTTAGGCCTTCATGGTGCTTCTGCAGCGGAGGGCAAGATAATATATTCATACAATTTAGGCTCAGTTACCAGTAGCGGAGATAATGTTGGCGGGCTAATTGGGATAGTAAGCAATAGTCCCTACGAACAAGTAGTAGAGCAGAGCTTCGTCAATGCCATAATTACTGGTAGAAAGTATGTGGGTGGTCTGATTGGTTTTGCCAGAGATATAGAATTAGAAAATGTATATTTTTCGGGGAATGTAATTGGCGAGTCTTCTCTTGGGGGATTAGTTGGCCGAACTGCCATGGGGGGATCAGTCAACAACGCTTATGTGACTGGCAGTGTGACTAGTACCTTGGCGACCTCACCAACTACCATGGGTATGCTTTTTGGTCTTCAAGCCGGATCAACTTCTATCGGTAATTTATACTGGGATAGCACTCAAGGTCTAGTTCCAAAGCATCGCTCTACCAGTGTTATTTCAGGCAGTGTAGTGGAAGGTCGCACGATTTCGGAACTTAAACAGCAATCAAAGTTCGGCGGTTTTGATTTGATATCTGCTAACCCAATATGGAAAATTATAGAAGGCCAAAGTATGCCTGGGCTGGTCAATGTAGTCCCTAAAATAGATGTTATTTTTAACAGTGCTAAAATTTATGACGGAGCTCTTTTTACCACCTCCCTACCGAGTCCCGACTTCTTGAGTAATAACCCTGGTATTGAAAATTACATTATTAACCCAAGCGCTATTGGAGTTAGCACTAAGACCAAAAATGTCGGCAGTTTTTCAGCAGACGACATACTGCTAACAGGTTTTAACTCTTCTCAATATGCACTCAATTTCGACCATAGTGATTTTACCCTCAAAATCACGCCAAAGACAATAACTGCTGAGGCTACAGGCCCCAACAAAACCTATGATGGTAATACTTCAGCGATAAGTACACTAATTAGTAGTAATGATTTTGTTGTAAATGACGATGTAAGCCTGTCTTTCACCGGCAGTCTGTTTAGTGACAAAAACGCGGGCGTCAATAAAACGGTGACCACATCGGGTATCAGTTTAAGCGGGACTGATGCCGCCAATTATCTGCTAGGCGCCACGTCCGTCGCTCATACTGCCGATATCAATGCTGTTGCCATCGATATTACCGCAACCAGTGAAGATAAAGTTTATGACGGCTCCGATGCTGCAATAACCCAGCTAGAGACTAATAATATATTAAATAATGACGCTGTAAAGTTGCTGTTTACTGACAGTAAATTTACTGACAAGTCTGTGGGCACAAATAAAACCGTAACGACCTCGGGGTTAACGTTGACAGGCATAGATGCCAATAATTATTACCTAGCTGCCAATAGTGTTTTTAGCTGGGCAGATATTAAAAAATTAATACCCAGTACGCAAGTCACAGATAAAGAGGCCAAACCAGCTAACGCTCCCTATATGGGAAACAATCATCAATTACCTACAAAGCCTATATACAGGTATTATGACGATCAAGTATCAGTGAAGCTAGACTGGGACCCTCAGCAGTTAAGCAAGATAACAATAGCGGATTATATAAAGCTAAAGCAGAGCGTTCCTAGTGTTACTACAAATTTCCCAGTATTCAGTTTACTTAAATTTCTTTCCCAGTCAGCTTTAACAGACATAGGCAAACAAGTGTTAAAACAAGATGCTGTGAAACAGGATAATCACAGTCGCTGTGAAGAAGGAAGTATGACTAATGGCTGTTCAAATACATCCTCGATAATTAAGTCCGTTTATCCAGCAGTGATAAGGCATCCAAATGTGGCTATCTATTGATAATAGCCAAAACGATGAAAAATCTTTCCGACATCGGTTATTTCTTAGATTTTTGACATATTTGCAATAGCGTTATGAGTATCAGGGAGATTTATTTAAGTGATAATTTTTGCTTTTTCCAAACAGATGTAAGCCTATCTGCTCTACCTGTTTTATAACCAATCGCAGACCAGTGATCGAGTTATAACATTACACAGCCACTTACCATGGTTTTAAGGAATATATGAAAGTAATACTCAAGCAAAGCATAAACCAAATGTTAATGTTCATTGGTCGTTTGCCATTAGTGGCCGCGCTAATGACAAGTCTTTCCTATCCGTTACTAGCGGCATCAGTCGTCACACCTGATGCGGGTGCCATTCAACAGAGTTCTCCTCGCATCGAGCAAACAGTTCTCCCCGATAATAAAATCAATTTAACACGGCCTTTACCTGAACCAGTAGATGATAGCCGCGATACAGGCCCCAAGATTTCGATATCAACTTTTATTTTTAAAGGAAACAGCCTTTTCTCCGACCAGCAGCTACTGGAAGAGTTATCGACTCACAGAAATAAAGATTATAGCTTCACAGGATTAAATAACATCGCCAAACTAATCACCCGCTTTTACCGTAAACAGGGATACTTAATGGCGACGGCATACATAGCGGAACAAGACGTCAGTGATCAAGTACTTGAAATTACCATTTTAGAAGGATTTATTGAAGAGATAACCGCGGAATCAAAAGGCCGCTTATCCGCACTAAAACTCACTAAATATTTTCATCGACTGCAAAACATTCCTCTCAACAGTGCTGATATTGAGCGTCAGTTTCGCTTGTTAAACGATCGGAATGTCGTAGCGCGCATCACTTTCAGCCCTGGAAACAAACAAGGCACTGCTGCGCTAAAAGTGGAAGCCACGGAGCTACCGTTACTTAGAGGTAGCATTGCTATTGACAATAAAGGTAACCGCTACACTAATGAAACCCGCGCTAGTGGCTTATTTGAAATCAGTGATCCACTGAGTTTTGGCTCGCGTCATTTTATAACATTAGTGAGTAGTGGCAGTCATTATCACTACAAATCACTTATGTCGGATATTCCAATTGGTTATGACGGCCTCATATTAAGAGTCAGCATTGATAATATGGATTACATGCTAGGGGAAGAATTTAAAGATTTATCGGCACAAGGGAAAAGCCAAAACTATAGTGTTGGCCTATCTTATCCTTGGGTACGCAGTTTTAATCAAAACCTGTACTCAGATATAACCTTACGCAAAGATAAATATGAAGATAATGTGTTAAACATTCAATCAGGTAACGGTACCATTAAAAGCATGGAATTAGATATATATGGGGATTATCGCCAATCTAAACATGTCGTTAGCTGGGGGTTAACAGGCACTGCAGGTAAAGCAGAGGACATAATCCAAATGGATGAAAATCAGGGATCGTTTCATAAACTAGCGGCATCGATTAAACATAATTTCATTGTTACCGACAAGATTAGATTCGTCAGTTCCGCCAATTTTCAATACACTACTAAAAATTTAGTCAGTGCTCAAAAGTTTACACTAGGGGGCTCGAACGGCGTTAGGGCATACCCTCAAGGTGAGGGGTCTGTAGATAGAGGGCTAGTTTCTTCTTTTGAGACATTCTACCAGTTATCACCAGCGCTATCATTGAACGCATTTTTTGATTTTGGCGTAGGTCAAGAAACTGTAAAACCCATAGGCGATACGGTAAATAACCATAAAAAACTATCGGGAGTGGGCTTATCGTTAAGTTATCAACACAAGCAGTTTGGAAATATTAATATGACTGCTGCACGGCGCACAGAATCGGAGGCTATAACGGCTCCAGATAAATCGGTTCGTTTATGGCTAGAATGGAATAAACCATTTGATTTTTGATCCATCGCGAGCGAGCAGTGCTGGTCTGACATTAAGGATTTAAGAATGCACTATGGCGAATTATTATGAGCATTTTATCTTATACCTGAATCAGATAATGGG
>ASZJ01000111.1 GCA_000416275.1 Osedax symbiont Rs1 | reverse complement strand
ATAGAGGTGATATATGAATCTAATTTTTGGGAAACTGAAAATTGGCCAAAAGTTTATTCTTAGTTTTTTGGCTATAGGTGTTATTCCTGCAACTATTATTGGCTTAGTTAGTCTCAATCAAGCTAATCAAGGAATGGAGTCCCTTTCCTTTAATTCTCTTGAGGCCGTCAGAGAAATAAAAAAAGCGCAACTTGATCAGTATTTTAAAGATAGGCGCAGTGATATGAATGTGCTTGTTAGTGTAGCAGGTGCGTTAAAATTACAAGCTTTGGAAAAACTCAAAGCGGTACGAGAAATTAAAAAGGCAGCCGTGGAAAATTACTTCCATCAAACCGCTTTGCAAGTGCAGTCCTTTACCGAAAGTTCTACCACTAAAAATGCATTAGTTGAGTTTAGAGATAACTTTAATCTTATAAAATTTGTCAATAAATTAGATGACGCGACTGTCGCTAAAATGCGCTCCGATTTAAGTGGGTTTTATCATAAAGATGTGAGTAAGTACTTCACTGAAAAAATTGGCGTTGATTCTACAGCTGCAATTAATCAGTATTTAGCGGTCTTAGATGATGAAGCGGTGGTTGCCCAATATTATTATCTGTTAAAAAATAAAGCCCCGATGGGCAGTAAAGCTAAGCTAAATCGTGGATCTGACAAGTCAAAATATTCTAAAGCACACTATAAAATACACCCTGGAATTCGTAACTTTCAAGAAAAATTTGGCTACCAAGATATCATCATGATTGAGTCTCGAAAGAATCGGGTTATCTATTCCGTTAAGAAAAATATTGACTATGGAACCGATCTTTTAAAGGGCCCGTTAGCGGAGTCTCCACTGGCCAAAATTTATCAAAAAGCCTTAAAAGCGGGGCGTAAAGAAAGTTATCTTAGTTCAGATTTTGAAATATATTACCCCTCAATTAACTCCCCGCAAATGTTTATTGCCGCTCCTATGCGTCATTATGGAGGTGTAATAGGTGTGGTAGTTTTTCAAGTTAATATAGAGCAAATCAATGCGGTAATGAGTGAGCGGGTTGGTTTAGGTGAAACCGGGGAAACCTACCTAGTTGGCAGTGACCATAAAATGCGTTCGGACTCTAGTAGTGGTGCGAATCGAACCGTACAGGCCTCGCTGTCAAATGCAGAAGATTCAAGGGCTGAATCCCCTGCAATTGATTTGGCATTAGCGGGTGAAACAGGTTCAGGAATCATCACTAACTACTTAAATAAACCTGTTTTGTCTGCTTGGGTTCCCCTGGTGATAGGTGGGCATAAATGGGCTTTGTTAGCTGAAATTGATGTATCTGAAGCGTTGAGCCCCGTAGATGAGTTTGGGACGGCGTTCTATGAACACTACGCTCAACAGTATGGTTATCCAGATCTTTATTTGATCAACTCTAATGGCTATGTGTTTTTTCCGTGTCAAAGGGCAGTGATTTAAACACCAATATTAAGACTGGCAAATATAAATCCAGCAGTCTAGGCCAGCTAGTAACAGAAGTCAGTAATAGTAAAGTATACGGCTTTGCGGATGTTGCAATTTATGAGGTTGACCAGCACCGCGCCAGTGCATTCATGGCGCAACCATTGATCACCAGTGCCGGTAAAGTTGAATTAATCATTGCTTTAAAAATTCCAGTAAAAGGGGTTAACGATATTACTGGGATTAGAGAAGGCATGGGCGAAAGTGGCGTATCGTATTTGGTAGGGCCTGATTTTAGGATGCGTTCAGATTCTCATTTTGATGATAATCGAACTGTACAAGCATCTTTTTCTGGATCGGTTGCTGAGAATGGAATCGCCACTGAGTCTGTTAAAGCCGCTTTGGCGGGAGAGTCGGGTGCGAAAATCATCACTAATGTGCTTGGTCATAAGGTACTGTCTGCATATGCACCAATCGCAGTGAACGGTGTTACTTGGGCGTTAATGGCTGAAATTAATGCCGATGAAGCATTTGCTGCTGCAGAAAAGCTTAAGTGGTCGACGTTGATAATATTGTTGGTTTCCGTGGTGTTGATTATTATTTTTGGGGTGACTATGGCATCGCGTATTAGCAAACCGTTAATCAAAGCTTCACTGTTGGCTAAAAAAGTGGCGTCAGGTGATTTGTCTTCAGATATAAAAGTAGATAGAAGCGACGAGATAGGTGCTTT